>JAYTGR010000171.1:0-6778 GCA_043733205.1 Chthonomonadaceae bacterium | reverse complement strand
GTGCAGGTCTGCTGTATGGGAGATCGGACCCGTGGAGAGCGATAGGGGCCTCTTCTCTGCTGGCCCTGTCCGTCTCCTGGCTGACGGATGTGTCTGTAAATACCTCCGGCTCTGTAGTGAACACGCTGGTTTTTCTCGTTCTCTTTTGCGCCCTCGCTCTGAGAGACGGCTGCAGCGAAACCGTCGGCGGCGCAGCCGGCCCGTCTGACAGTGTCAATAAAAATCGAGAAAGCGTTTTGGAAGTGCCGATGGAAACAGGGTGAAAAAGTTGACTAAACAAAGGAAACAACCACTCCTCCGCAAACAACGCCGGATAATCGTCGCTGTCGCGGCGCTGCTGTCACTCTACCCACTTGGGGTGCTGTGCTTACTGGCGCCCGCTCTGTGGCGCGTCGACAGGTACGCGACGAAGCACTCCAGCACATGGGAAAAACTGCCGGTTTCAGATGCGGTCGCCAACGTCTTCATAGCGGCGGAAGACAGCCGCTTTTACAGACACCATGGAGTGGACTGGGAGGCTGTGCGGCACGCAGCTGCAATCGACGTAAGCCAGGGCAGTTTCACACATGGGGGATCTACGATAACGATGCAGGCAGCCCGATACTCGTTTCTCGGTACGGAGAAGACAGTCTTGAGGAAGTCGGCCGAGATCCCTCTCGCTCTCTATGTCGATAGGCGGCTGTCCAAGAGAGCGATCCTCAAACTCTATCTTGAGAGCGCAACCTTCGGTCTGCATACCTACTGCGTTCAGGATGCAGCGCATGCCTATTTCGGCACGGCATCCGACAAACTGTCTTTGGCACAGGCGGGCTTCCTGGCAGGGGCGCTGTCGGAACCCCCCGCAGACCGTCACTGTCTGACGCCGGAATTCGCCGAGAAATGCAAGCTGCGGGCTCTCAATCGGCTCATGCCGGATACACCAGGACTGGATGCAGCCCTGACAACGCGCCTTCAGTTCCAGCGCTGAGACTCTTTGCGCTGTCCGCCAGCCCAGAAGGAGGAACGCATGCAGTTCACAGATCTACCTCGGGGTGCGAAATGGCTCCCGTAATAATTCCGGCCTCTGTCAAAGTCAGAAGCGTTCACGCGCGCAGGCGTTGGAAGCGCCTGTTCGTTTGCCTCTGCATCCTTGCTGCGGCCCCGGTTGGGCTGGAAGTATGGGCATGGTATCGTGTCTGGCACACGGCTCAGGCAGATCTATGGCCTTCCGCTCGTGTCTCTCCTGCTTTTTTGAATGCGACAATCGCCATGGAAGACGGCTGTTTCTACGCACATGGCGCATTTGACTGGCAGGCGATAGCTAATGCCGTCCAGGTGAATTTCCGCCGGAGACGGATCGTTCTCGGCGGCAGCACCATCACGCAGCAGCTGGCAAAAAATATCTATCTTAAAAAGGAGAGGACGCTCGGACGCAAGTTTCTGGAAGCCTTTCTTGCATTGGAACTGGAGCGGCAGTGGGGGAAAAATCGAATATTGGAAAGATACGTGAACGAGATCGATTACGGAATGGGGCAGCATGGGATAGAGGCGGCAGCACAGTTCTATTTTCACACCACTCCGGATCGACTCACTCTTGCGCAGAGCGCTGTCATTGTAGGCATGGTGCCTTACGCGCCCGCCCATTGGCCCAATCCTGCTCTCATCGAACTGCAGCGTGGAAAGGCGCTGGATCGCATCGCCTTCTTCTTCCCCAATATGTATACCCAGCAGGAGATAGATGCGGCACGAAAACCGTCTTTGAAAACACTCCTTCCTGGCCTGCCGCAGTAGACGTCTATTCCTTCTGAGAGGCACATTATGAAATGCTCCTGCAAACTCGCTTTCACTCTGATCGAACTGCTGGTTGTCATCGCGATCATCGGGGTGCTGGCGGCGGTGCTGTTTCCGGTATTCTCGCAGGCGCGCGAAGCGGCGCGGCGCACCTCCTGCATTGCCAGCCTGCGGCAGATGGGGCACGCCTGGGCCATGTATACGCAGGACTATGACGAGACGACACCGGGCGGAGCCTATGCCCGCTTTGCCGACCGCGTCACCGGCCATACCGTCGATGGCCATCGGTATACGCCCCTCTGGGTCATGGCGCCCTACATTCATAACGAAGCCATCTTCGTCTGCCCGACAACCACCGGCTGGAACTTCAGCACAGTCAGTGCCGCGCTGGACACCCATCGCCCCCGCGTAGGCAGTTACGCGAGCAATTACGAGCTGGTAGAGATCAGCGATGCGCAGATCGCCGATCCCACGCTCATGATCCTCTTTTGCGACTCTTACAACCCGTGGCAGAACTGCTCCTTCGGCTGCGGCTCCGGCTGTACGGGAGGCTGCTCCAGCTTCATCTGGGATCGCATCGGGCGCGGGTGCTATCTGGGTGACTGCTCCAAGCCGACCGGCTGGCACAACGGCGGCATCTCGCTGGCCTACGCCGATGGACATGCCAAATGGAAACCTCTGCAGGGCATTTTCTACCGCAACTGGGTGCGGGATCTGCCCGCGGCCGATCCCCACTACGCTCGCCCCATCACCCTCGACTGGTGATCGCTCTCCCATTGTGACTACTCCCCAGGCGTAAACGCCGGGGCTTCTCTCGGTCTGTGCCGAACGGTGTGTAATCCCACACCGATTTTGTCCTGGAGGACGGCGGAGTTCTTGTCGCGAGGAACAGAGTAGCCGCATTTCGGGCATTTGTGCCAACGATCAGAGAGTTTCTTTCTCCCCTTTTTCGGAGGACGATGCCCGCAGTTCGCACAGTCTTGACTCGTATAAGCGGGGTTGATCTCGTAGAACTCACGACCGGCGCTTTCAGCCTTCGACTTGAGTATCCTGCGAAACGTATACCAGCCCGCGTCAAGAATGCTCTTGTTCAATCCTGCCTTAGCCGCGTGACCGTTCGGCAGGTATTTTCCGGTTTCTGCGTCCAGTTTCGGAGCCGGGGACTTCGACATATGGGCGATGTTCAAGTCTTCGACGGTGATGATGCCGTATACATCTACGATCTTCCGGGCTTGCTGATGATGGAAGTTGTGCCTGCGGTTACGAATCCTTTCGTGGATGCGACCAACCGCTTTCTGCGCTTTCCGGCGAGGCTTGGACTTGTGTTTGTGCTTCACCTTATCGAACTTGCGCTGCGCTTTTGCCAGGGCTTTCTGATCTGTCCTGAAAAACCGGGGATTCTCCACAGGCGGGGTGTCATCGGAAAAGGTGGCGAAAGTCTCCAGTCCGACGTCGATGCCGACCGATCTTTCCGAAACAGGCAAGTAATCCGCTTCCACTTCACAAGAGATCGTGGCGAACCACTTCCCAGACTGCCTTCGGATGGTGCAGGTTTTGGGGGTGCCAGGGATTTGCCGGTGGAGGATCGCTTTGATCGTGGCCAGTTTCGAGAAGGAGATGCAGCCCTCTCCCACCGTGAAACTCGATGCTTGCGCATAAGTGATGCTGTCGTAACAGCCTTTGCCTTTGGGACGAGGAGGCCCAGGACATTTCTCCACTTCCCCGTTGGTGATTTTGAGACGACCCTGCGCTTGGCGCATCCTGTAGTCTGCCAGGCGATCGAAGCAGGACTCATAGGCAAGATGAACTCGGTGGCATACATCCTGCAGCACTTGCGAGTGGACAGAGGAGAGTTCGGGATGATCGCCCTTCCACAGAGGGAGAGCCGCCTGTTGATCGTAACGTGAGGGAGAGGTTCCGAAGAGGTCGCAGTCGTGCTTGCGCCAGTGCAGGAAGGAGTTGTAGATTTCCCTGCACGTTTCCAGGACGTCCTTCAACAGTGTCTCTTGGCGCTTGCTGGGATAGAGTCTGAACTTGATCGCTTTGCGGACTTTCACCTCTCTCTTATACCAGAATTATGTCTGTTTGTCAAGCACAGAAACGGGCTTCGCCCGCTGCAGTTTTGTATCCCGCACGGCTGAGGCCGGGGGAATTAAAATTGCATTTCCGTTAAACCGGAATGGAAAGCCGATGCTCTGTCGGCAGGAAGAGCGAAAAATTTATTTTCAAACGCCTTCCGGTTGTCCGCCGGGAGCCGTAGTGACGCAGTGTGAGGACAAGTTTGCTGCTTCGAGAATAGAGAGTGTCGTCTGAGTCCATAGGCCGTGGCGCCGGGGCGGCGACCCTCTCTATTCTCTTTTCCCATTTGGAGACCGAGGCGCAGCCCCGTAACGTTCCCGCGCCCGGTGCGCTGACCGCATGCAACTCCTCCGGCGGGCGTGTCGTAAAAGGGGACGACAACATTTTCGCATCGGAGGATATTTCCGTGACCCATCTTTTTGAGCCGCTGACTCTGCGCGGCACGACCTTCCGCAATCGCATCGCCGTCTCTCCGATGTGTCAGTACAGCAGTCAGGACGGATTCGCCACCGACTGGCATCTGGTCCATCTGGGCAGCCGGGCGGCAGGGGGCGCGGGCCTGGTTATCACGGAAGCGGCAGCCGTCGAGGCGCGCGGCCGCATCAGCCCCCAGGATCTCGGCATCTACCAGGACGGCCATGTCGAGATGCTTCAGCGCATCACCGCTTTCATTCGGGAGCAGGGCGCGGTGGCAGGCATTCAGCTGGCGCACGCCGGGCGGAAGGCGAGTACATCGCGCCCCTGGGAGGGCGGGAAACCGCTCTCCGCAGCGCAGGGCGGCTGGAGCCCGATCGCTGGGCCGAGCGCACTGCCTTTCGATGCGGACTATCAGACCCCCGAGATGCTGGACGAAGCCGGGATCCAGGAGATCGTCCGCGCCTTCGGCACGGCGGCGCGTCGGGCAGAGCAGGCCGGTTTCGAGGTGATCGAACTGCATGGGGCGCACGGCTATCTGCTGCACTCGTTTCTGTCGCCGCTCAGCAATCGGCGTACAGACGGGTACGGCGGCAGCTTCCTGAACAGAACCCGCTTCCTGCGCGAAGTCGCGGTGGAGGTTCGGCGGGTGTGGCCGGAGCATCTGCCGCTCTTTGCCCGTCTCTCCGTGACCGACTGGACTGAGGGCGGCTGGACTGTCGAGGACTCGCTCGAAGCGGCGGGTTTGCTGAAGCCGCTCGGTGTCGACCTGATCGACTGCTCGTCGGGCGGCAATGTGCCCCATGCCTCCATTCCCGTCGGGGCCGGTTACCAGACAGCGTTCGCCGCGCAGATCCGACGCGACGCGGATATCCTCACCGGTGCGGTCGGCATGATCACCTCACCGCAGCAGGCTGACCATATCGTCCGTACCGGACAGGCGGATATGGTCTTCCTGGCGCGTGAACTGCTGCGCGATCCCCACTGGCCGCTTCGTGCCGCCAAGGAACTGCACCAGACCATTCCAGTTCCGCCTCAGTACGAACGCGCCTGGAAGTGAGCCCGCGCAGCCGAAATTATCGTCTGCAGCACACTCCCCCGCGCCCAGCCCCCCGCTGCCGTGAGGCCCACGCCGCTGCCACCCGGACCTCACGGCAGTCCAGACAGCGCGGCGGGCGGCATGATTGACATTTGACACCACTTCTTGTTAGAATGGAAGCATATAAGGCTGCGCCGCGCCAGACACCCTTCGTGAGTACGCTGTCGGTTCGCATACGGAACTGCGCTGCGCTGCGCCGCCGCCATCAGCACAATCTTGATCGATACAATCCTAATCGACCTGGATCCCAATTCTTCGGGGAAGAAGATCAATATGGGGCAGCTTACACGGGTGCAGACCGTCGGCATCGTCGCGTTACTGGCCGTTGTGACCGGGTGGGTGGGGCTGACCGTTTTACACACCGGTCCGCCCGCTTCTGCGCCGGGAATTGTGGTGCGCGAAGCGCATCCTGCGTCCAGCAGCGGCAGCACCACCCCTGGCCCCAGCCCTTCTCCTCCTCTGTCCGGCGTCTCAGGCCCGGAGAGATCCGGCTCCGTTCCCTCGCCTCCGTCCGATGCTGCGGGAACTGCGGCTGCCGAACTCGTGGTGCATGTCGCGGGAGCGGTGAAGAAACCCGGCGTCTACCATCTGAAGCCCGGAGCGCGCAATATCGACGCCGTCTATGCCGCCGGAGGGTTTACGTCCGCCGCCAATCCGGACGCGATCAATCTCGCGGCGCCCAGCGAAGACAGCAGTCAGATCTACATTCCTACCCGTGTCGAGCAGCCGTCCGGCGGATCCCCTGCGCATGCAGTCGGTTCGGCAGCGTCTGCAGCTCCTTTCACGTCCGGTGTTGTTCCTCCGCGTGCTGTGAGCGCAAAGAGCGGCGCGCACAGCAGTCACGCTTCCGGCAAGTTCTCCGATCCGTCCCAGGGGCAGGTCAACCTCAATACTGCCGACGCCGCGCAGCTCCAGCATATCCCCGGCATCGGTCCCGCCATGGCCGAACGCATCCTCGCCTACCGCCGCACCGCCGGACGCCTGCAGTCGCCGGACGAACTGCTGCAGATTCCCGGCATCGGCGACAAAAAATATCAAAAGATGAAACCCTACATGACCGTGCGCTGACAGCAGCCACAAGATTACCGACCACCGTTTCCCCTGACCGAGAAGCCATGCCTCTTTAGAGGCCGTGGATTAATCACAAAATCGAGTCATTAAGAATCGGGAAAGCCGCCCGTTTTAAGGTGATTTTAAGGTTTGCCCGGTATAATGCGGCGGCAAGTCCGACCCTGTTCGGCCCGCTGTGTCGCTTACAAAGCAGGCCGCCTCGCGAAAGGTTTCTGGCAGCGCTTTATGAAGACCGGCACTTCTCTCTTCTCCCGTTCTCCCCTTGCTCTTTTGCTGTTTTGCGTATGTTCCGCTCTGGTCCTGGGGCCGGGAGGATGCAGCTGCGGCAAAGGCGGCGTCGGCGGC
>JAYTGR010000170.1:0-6795 GCA_043733205.1 Chthonomonadaceae bacterium | reverse complement strand
CGATGCGCGTCAGCACCGTCAGGGTATGGTGGCTCAGACCGATGTGCCGCCTCCGGGCGTCTGCAAAGCTGATGCGCGCGACCGCGATAGGCACGCCGCCCAGCGAGGCCGCCGCATTGATCGCCAGTCCCTGATCGATTCCGGAGAAACCGAGCGCCGTGCCGGTCCCGACCGTTCCCGGTCCCTGGCCCACCACGACAATGTCGGCATCTACGACCGCTTTCGCGGCGGCCAGAGCCGAGTAGAGGTTTACCGCCTCATAATCTCCCCCGAACGCATGCCCGGTCGTGATCGTCGCGGTGAGCAGACCGCGCGCTTTGAGTTCGGGTACCAGACGGCTGAGCGCCAGCGGAAGTGCGGCGCCGTCGGTCATGATGTAGGCGATACGCGGCGTACGCAGCCCTCCATGTCTTTCGGCACCCCAGTGGGCGGCGGCGCAGATGGCAGGCAGCTGGCTGTGCAGTTCTGCGCAGACGACCGGCAGATCGTCCAGGCCCGCAAAAAGACGGATCGCGTCGTGGTGCGGGCTCTCCGGCGCCTCCACGGCCAGTACGGGCACCTGCAGAGGCGTATAACGCATTTTAAGAATGTGGCCAGGCGCCGCCTCCCGCTCCCCGCTCCGCTCCAGAGCGGTCACGACAAAATCCTGACCGCCTGTCCCCAGGCTCATCTCGACGGCGACGGTGTTGAGCAGAACCCGTTCTCCGACCTGGATGCGTCCGGTAAGGGTCGTGAGGTTCAGCGCCGGCCGCATATCCGTCTGTGCGGGCAGTTCCGGCGTGTCGACGCGCACCAGAAGCTCCTGCGCTCCCGGCCGCTCTGCGGTGATGCTCTCCACGATCCCTGCAACCCGTCGCAGCATGCCTGACTCGCCCCTTCTCTAGCGCGTAAGCGTTACTTTTGTCAGACCGCGCGGCTTATCGGGATTCTGTCCCCGCGCACGCGCCAAATGATACGCCCACAGCTGACCGGGCACGATGTAGAGCAGCGGACTCAGCAGTTCCGGGACAGCCAGGGGCAGGGCCAGCGGTTTTGTCGCCAGCTCCAGGATCTCCGGGGAGTGCGCCACGACGATCAGTTCGGCGGCGCGCTTCCGCAGCTTCAGAGCCAACTCGACCATCGAGGGATAGGCGCGGCCCTCCGGAGCGAACAGGAAACAGGGAAAACCCTCGGAGACCATGGCGATCGGGCCGTGCAGGAAGTCGGCCCCCGAATAGGGCTTGGCGACGATGTAACTGGTCTCGGTCATTTTCAGAGCGGTTTCCAGCGCGGTAGCCTGGTTGAGACCGCGCGCCAGCACCGCACACTCCTGAATATAGCGATAGCGTTCTACAGCGGCGGCGACGGTGTCGTCCATGTCCAGCGTTGCCTGCACCTGATCGGGAATGGCGCGCAGCCCGTTGAGCAGTTCGGCGCTGCCCGCCCACTGCCCGACGAGCAGCGCGATGAGCGCCAGGGCCGTGGTATAGGTCTTGGTGGCGGCGACCGCCTTCTCCTCCCCGGCATGGCATAGCAGCGTGTAGTCGCTGACGGTGCAGAGCGGGGAGTCGGCCACATTGGTGATGCCCACCGTCAGCGCGCCGGCGGCACGGGCGACGGAGAGCGTTTTGACGACGTCGGTGGCCTGTCCAGACTGGGAGATACCCAGCACAAGGCTGCCCGACAGGTTTACAGCGGCATCGTAGAGGGTGTAGACGGAGGGCGCAGCGAGCGACACCGGGAAGCCCGCCACGATCTCGATGAGATATTTGGCGTAGGTCGCGGCGTTGTCGGAGGTGCCGCGCGCAGCGATCACGACATGACGTATCTCCCGCTCGCGCAGCTCTCCCACCAGCCGCGCTACATTCGCGTACTCCTGTTCGATGGCCCGGGCGATCGCCTGCGGCTGCTCATAAATCTCTTCCAGCATCAACGACATTGTCTGTACGCTTTCTCCTTTGTAAGAGGTCAAAACCCGTCTGCACCCCAGTAGACGGTTCCGCTGGCCGGAAACAGGGCGTGCAGCAGGGGATACAGGGCTGTCTCCTCGGTCGCCTCTTCGGGCGAGAGAGAGCCGAACAGCAGGCCGAACAGCGCCGACTGAGGCAGCAGCAGCCTCTCCTCTCCCAATTCCGCCGCATGGACGCGCAGAAAGGGGCCATTGGCATTGAGTTCCGTCGGGCCGTAGGGCGTGGCGAACGTCAGAATCCCAGGCGGCCGGCCGGCGGTTATCCAGCGATCCGTAAGTTCGGGGGTCACGCTGCGGAGCAGATTGTCACGGTGCAGCAGGCGCACCATCCCGGAATCCGTGATGTTCGCTTCCGGGGCTGCCAGCAGGCCATCGAGCGCGGCGCACACGGGCTGGTCCAGCGCGACGCTCACATGCAGCTCGCGCTTGCCCGAGGCGAGTGCGCGCTGAGCGATGGCGTTCAGCAGGGCGCTCGCGACCGCGTCGGTATCGGCGTCGGGCGCAAACCCGATCTCGGTGACATAGGCATAGTCCTCGTTGATCTGATGCCCCCGGTAGAAGTTGACCTGATAGCACGCATAGCCCACTGCGCGGCCTGCCTCATCCAGCGCCAGCAGCGGCGGCTCGCCCATCGTGTCCGGCGTAAACGCGATCCAGTCGCGCCAGTAAGCGGCGCTGCGCTGCACCGCAATGGGGCGCGTTCGGTTGTAGGCGAAGTAGAGCGCCTGGACTGCAGGGATGTCGGCATTGGTCGCCGGACGCACCCGCAGCGCGGTGGGACACGGCGCGAAATCGGCGCGGATGGCGCCTCGGCAGCGTTCCCGAGGCCAGTCGACGAAGCCTTCCCGCGCATAGAAAGGATTGATGCCGGTAAACAGCAGCGAGAAGTCCAGGGCGTCCGCCTCCATAACCGCAATCGCGCGGCGCAGGCAGGCGGTGCTGTAGCCTTCGCCCCGGAATTCGCAGGCCGTCGCGACGTTGGCAAGGCCGCCCATAGTCAGCTTCAGATCGCCGCAGGCCACGACCCGCCGGCAGATATGGACGGCGCTGACGATGCGGCCGTCGATCTCTGCGACCTGAGTGTAGTGAGGCAGCCATTCGATGTCGCCATAAAAATAGCGGCGAAAATAGGCGTGGCTGCCCTCGCCGGGCCACACCCCGCACCAGAGGTCGAGGCAGGCGTCGCGCTCCTCTGCCCGCAGGGAACGAACGGTCGCATCCCGTACCTGCAGTTCGCCCGTATCGTTCTGTTCAGCCTGCATAGCAGGTTCCGGCCGTCACGTTCATGGCTTCCTCAATCAGGGCGGCAAGCGGCTCTGCAGGCGCGATGCCGCACACTCTGCGCAGGGTGATCTCGCGCCCCTGTTCGCGCAGCATGCGCTGCAGTTCAGGAGCCGACGGATCGAGCGGATCCTCATAGCGCAGGGCCGCAGCGATTGCCCAGGAGAGCGCACGCGGCGTTACGCCCTGCGACTCGCAAAGCCGTGCCGCGCCGACCAGCCGGTCGTCGGCTGCCAGCTTGCGCACGGGATCGCGCGCCAGCCGAACGCAGGTATCTCCTAAACTCTCGTTCCTGAACCGCTCCAGCAGGTCCGCGACGTAGGCTGCCTGCTCCTCCGGCGCGAAGCCATGCCGGCAGACCAGCGCTTCGGAAGTCTCGGCCAGTACCGCTCGCAGCAGGGGCGCAATGCGCGCATCCTGCAGCGCCTCGTAACCGTAGACATATCCGGCGGCATGGCCCAGATAGCCCAGCACCGCATGCGCGCAGTTGTGCGAATAGAGTTTGCGCTCGACAAAAGCCTCGAAGTTCACGACCGCCTCTACCCCGACGATCTGCGGCAGCTCCCCTGCGATGGAGGCGGCATCCACCGGCAGCCTTTTATACGCTTCTGCGCGCACTGCCAGGGGATCGGAAGCGCGGTCCGCCTCTGTCGGCATGGGAACCATACGGCTGACAACGGCCTGGACAAAGCCGGTCTTCGCGAGCACTTCCTCCCGGTTCTTTGCTGGCAGATGGTCCGCTACGGCAGCGCGCAGCAGGCTGGCCGCGTCGTGCAGATTCTCGCAGAGCAGCACATTGACCGGCGTTCCCAGACTCTTGTGACGCGCCAGCAGGCCTGCCGCGAGCGCGGGCGCGACGAAGGGCAGGGCGTTCGCGCCGACCGCTGTGCAGACGATCACCGCCTGCGCGATCTCCTCTGCCACCCGCACCCGGTCACGCCCATGCACCGCGCGCACCCGGTCGATAAGCACGGTCTCCGCACCCGCCCCGACGATGGAGATCGGATAGGCATGCTGCGCGTTCAGAGCGCTGACGACCGAATCGGTGACGTCGACGAAGACGACTTCCAGGCCGCTCTCATGAAAGAGCTGCCCCAGAAATCCCCGCCCGATATTGCCTGCCCCGAACTGTACCGCTGTCCCTGTCATCGCTGCTCCTATTGCCCGCTATTTTCCGGCCTTCATCATCGTCTGTGCGAGAGCGAGGCTGGTATTGACGGCGTCCCAGTCGATGACATCGAGGAAAGCGTCGATATATTTGGCGCGGGCGGAGCCGAAATCGATGAAATAAGCATGTTCGTAGACATCGAGGCCCAAAAGGGGCGCGGCATTCCAGACCGGGAAGCTGTTCTGGGCATCGCCGATATAGTTGAAGAGGCTGCCGTCGGTGTAGTCGAGCGCCATCCACACCCAGCCGCGCGCCGCGATGCCGGTCGCCTTGAGATCGGCCTTCCAGTTGTTGTAGGAGCCGAACGTGCTGTTGATGGCGGCGCCGATGTCGCCGTTGGGCACGCCGCCCTTGCCGCCCAGGTGCCCGAAATAGAGTTCGTGGTTCTTGACGCCGCCGAGTGCGAAACTGTACTCCACTTTCAGCTCGCGCAGCTCGCTGAAGGTCGCGTTGGCCTTGGTGGGATCGGGGACGCCCAGCGCGGCGAGTTTGGTGCGGATCTCGTTGACCTTGTTGACATAACCGGTGTAGAGTTTGAAGTGCTCGTCGTGAGTCTTGCGGCTGATGCCTGCCGCCTCGGTGGTGTAGACTTTGTCGGCCAGGGGTTTCGGCTTGATCAGAACGGGCGCGGCAGCCTGTGCCACCCCGGAGGCTCCGGCTTCTGCTTCTATGAGCGTGGCAGCGGCGACGATGCCGGCTCCGGCTGCGGCGCCCAGAGTCAGAAAATTGCGGCGATTCAGCGGATTGGATTCGGTGGACATCAGAGTCTCCTTCTTCAAGGGTCGTGCTTACAGGTCGTTGGCTTCGAGGTCTTTCGCCTGGACAGGATCGGATTTCAGGGCGTTCCGCAGGCGGCGCAGAACGCGTCCAGAGATGTCGTTGAACTGCAGGTCGCCGCTGATCAGGCGGGTCGCGGTGCGCGTGCCGTTCGGACGGCGCACGCCGTTGCGGTAACAGAAACCGGGCCACTGGTAGAAAAACTTCGCCAGTCGAAGCGCGGCGTCGAAATTGGCGCGGAACTCCTCCGAAATGGCTTGGGTGTAGCCTGCGGTCTCTTTCTCCAGCACGCACCGGGCGGCGATCTGTCCGCTTTTGAGGGCATGGAGAATGCCGTCTCCGAAAAACGGGTTGATGAGTCCGGCGGAGTCGCCGGCCAGCAGCACCCGATTGTCACGGGTCTGGAGCTTGTCGAGGCCGTTCCAGAGCGGCAGGGGATGGGCATGATAGACCAAATCTGCGTGCGCTTTCGGCACTCCCAGCAGCGTCAGATAGTCCAGGATCGCCTTGTGCAGCTCCTCGCGCACGGAACTGTCTCCACGCCCGCCCATGCTGCGGGGGCGGAACACACCTGCGCCGACGTTGAGATGGTCGCCTTTCGGGAAGACCCAGGCGTACCCGCGCTCGACCGCACCGTACTCCAGATGACAGACGTCCGGGCGCAGGTCGGGGTGTCCGTCGCCCCACCGATGCGGCACTTCCGCCTCGATGGCGATCGCCAGCACACGCTCTTTGCGCAGTCCGACCGAGCGGGCCACGATGCCGTTCGCGCCGTCCGCACCGATCACGACATCGGCAGTCGCGGACCACGCGCCGTTCGCGCCCTCCGCCGTGATCCGGACGGGGCCGTTTCGCTCAATCTCCAGGGTCCGTACTGGCAGGCCGTCGCGCAGTTCGGCTCCGGCCTGGGCGGCGCGCTGCGCCAGCGCGTTGTCGAAGACGGAGCGGCGCACCATCCAGAGCGACAGATCGTGTCCGTCACGCGGTTCCGGGTTCATGGGCGCCAGGCAGGGATCGCCGAATTTCCAGGTATGGCGCATAAAACGGGTATCGGCCTCGACAAACGCGTCCGGCGCTAGATCGCGCAGGGCATCCAGTTCCAGAACCTGCGAGACCATCATCGGCATACCGCCGCCGCACGTCTTATGGCGCGGCAGCGTCTGCTTCTCCAGCAGAGCTACTTTCGCGCCGCCGCGCGCCAGCGCGAACGCCGCCGCGTTTCCGGCGGGGCCTGCCCCCACCACAATCACATCGTAATGTCCCATACGCCTCTTGCCAGCTCCGTTTTATTCACTCCACAACGGTCTCATTATAGCACAGCGGCAAATTCGATTGCCTGTTCCACCGACAGGGCGGTTCCCTCTGCCCACAGACGCGCGAACTCGGTTTCCCCTACGGCGGCGCGCAGGGCGTGGAGATGCGCATCGTAATCCGCCTTGACGTTGGGAGGGAGGGGAGTTCCCAGGCGCTCGCACTGGATCAGGACGGCGCCGTAGAGACGTATCGCGTTTTCGGGATGGCCGCAAACCTGCTCCAGTGCGGCGAATCCCAGCAGAGAGCCGAGCACTCCCCCTGATTATGAGACTCCTTTTCCAGCTGCAGGCTGCGCGTACGATATTCG
>JAYTGR010000169.1:0-6799 GCA_043733205.1 Chthonomonadaceae bacterium | reverse complement strand
TCGCCTGCATAGATGCCGCCATCGAAGAGCGTCACCGAGCCGCCTTTCAGATGCAGAGCGGTGGTGTTGTGCAGGCGCACAGCGTTCAGCGGATAGCGCGCGTCGGAGTCGGCATTGTAGAGGGAGACCTTCTCCGCCTCGACGTCCTGAGCCACGACGGGGATCAGCGCGGACTGCCGCCGCGCGAGGCTGATCGGGACGTTGATATTGTACTGAAACAGCTCGCCTGCCTTTTGCCCTGCCGCCTGTGCCTTTACGGATTCGCGCAGGTAGTCGACCGCAGCAGAATCTGTAGTGCCTGCTTCCACTGCGGAACCCATGTCGCCTTTAGGACCCATAGCGCCTCCCGGAGCATTGACGTCCGCAGAGCTGCGGTTCCGAGACGCAGTTCCCCCGCGACCACCGCCGAAGCCCCCGCCGCCGAAGGCTCCCCCGCCGCCTGCGATCTGGCCGTTTGTGCCGAGCAGGCTGCCGTCATGGGTCTGCGGATAGGGCGAGGCGACGACGTCCGGCCCCACAATCGGGCGCGGCAGATAGAGCGGCTGATAGAGATCCTGAATAAAGGAGATCGGCCGGCCGGATACGAGCGACAGACGCACGTTCTGCCAGTCGTCGTCGGAGGTGTTTTCCACCATCGCCCACCCCTGCAGATAAGGACTGCCGGGTTTGTCGGGATCGGAGCCGCCGATCAGCAGGCGGTAGCTCATCTTCCAGAGCGGAGCTTCCGTGACATACCCGACGCGCACCTCGCGTCTGCCCTGTCCGGCGAAATGCAGAGTCACCTGCCGCCGCTGTTCGTCGGTCCCGGATGCGAGCGTGGTCAGCGCATCGTGGAACTCTTTGTTGAGCTGCGGGTCCAGCAGGCGCACCGTGGTCTCGGTATCGAGGCGAACGCTCATCAGCCCTGTATTGTCGCCGAACAGGTTCAGGAATGCGGCCGCCGTAGGCTTGCCGTCCGCACCTAAAACCTGCCGCGTCTCCACTCCGACGATCTGGCCCGTCAGAGCAGGCCGGTTCGCCGCCTCTACCGTCACCCGCGTTCCGCGCAGATGGTTCAGAAGCTCCTGCTGCGTCATGTTCTGCGTCACGTCCACCGCGAAGGACTGGAGCGTATGGCTGACCGGATCGTGGGCGGCGTAGGTCGCGGGCTGCACCTGACCCTTCCGGTCGATGAGCACCAGCGATTTGAGAATGTCGTTGATCTGCGGCGTACGGAAGAGCAGCGGCACCGTCGCATCGCCCTCGACGACTCCTCCACGTTCCGTGTAAGAGACGCCGCTGGTAAAGAGCGTGATCCGGCGAACAGGCAGTGTGCTGGACGGCGCAGAAGGAGCCTGCGCCCAGGCAGGGGCCGTTATACACATCGCCGCACAGATCGAGAGTATCTTTTTCATAAAGTTTTCGTCCGCTCGCTTTCCGTCATTGGATATTTTCCTGCCGCCGCTTCGTCCCAGCATGATTCCGGACGTGCAGGGTCTTTCCCGCTGTCTTCGCACCGTTCTCCGGCACATTAGACTGGTATGCGACACAACCGGTTACATCTCCGATGCCCGCTCGAAATAGACGACGTCTGCAATTCGATCCGCTCCATTTAAACTCCTAAACCGATTATGGAACACGCTTGTCGGAACTGCATCGCGATGCAGAGTCTGCCTCAAGTAAGAAGCTAATCCAGCTCGGATCTGGAAGTTTTGCGTCCGGTCTGTTTTGCAATGAAGGAAGGGGCAATCTCACTCATCTTCCCACACTGCCAGACATTTTTTTTCCTGCCAATACTGTTCCAATGTCATTTTTGGATCACCGATAACCTTTATCGATAACGGACTCAAACGGACACTGAGAGCATGAGACGCCTGCCCCTCCCACGAACCGACATCGACGACCTCGCGACCCTGCAGAGTCAAGCCATTGCGCTTCAAATAGTCGGTGATAGCCGGAACTTGCAGATCTACGCCGGTCGTTGCCTGCGCATGCGGATTGCGTAAGACTTTCGCTACACGAATTAGTTCTTCCAAATCGGCAGGGCGCTGCTCGAAGTGCTGTGCGTAGCTGCGGTAGTAGATCGTTTCCAGAGCCTCTTCCTGGCTGATGAAATTTCCATCCACCAGATAACCGACTTCCCAACAGCCTTCTCCGTACTTACCGTCCCACTCACGCTGACGCCCGGTTCGCTGCTTCAGTGACCCTGCTTTCCCAATACGGCGTACGACGATTTCCCAGGACATTTTTGTTCTCCGCCTTTCCAGGCTTATTCCTTCCATACTTCCTGCTGGAGGATGCGCGACGAGCGCCCTCCAGTATTAGGATCGCATGGGGCAGCCACTGCGCAGACCGATGGGACAAGGCGAATTACTCTTTTGCACCTGCCTTTTTCAAAACATCGATGGATGCGCTCTGCTGTTCCGTTTGCGCCCACACCAGCGCCGTCCTGCCGGACTGATCGCGAACGGCAGTATCCGCCCTTTTGCTCAGCAGAAGCTTCACACTGTCGGCATCGCCCTGCCACGCAGCCAAAATCAAAGGAGTCTGCCCGTACTTGTCTTTGCGGTTTGCATCCGCGCCTTTTTCCAGAAGGAGGCGAAGGATCTCAGAATGGCCAAACATGGCGGCAGAGCAGAGAACAGGCATACCTGCCTGCGGTGCGATTTTGCCGGAGATGGACACTTCAAACGACGATGCGATGGTGCCGCCCGCTCCGATTTTATAGCTGATGTCCATCGACGAATTCACATCTGCACCTGCGTTGAGCAGGTTTCCGACTTTCTCGGTGTCTCCGTCCCACACAGCCTGTGCTAATGGAGAACGAGTCGGCAGCGACGGGCTGAACGTCAGGATACGCCAGGCGACAAACGAACCCGTTAACACCAACAGTCCAAGTGTGACCAGAAGAAATGGTATGACGGAAGGGTGAAGATTCATATTGCCTATTCGCATCAAGGCAGCCTCTCTGTCCTAATCATACGACAAATGTCGTACAGGCACGACCTCATCTTTTTCTCAGCATTTCGTGCTCTCAATCTCATCAGGTTTTGAGTGTGCTATCGCCGGTTAAGCTGCGCGAGTTCCCACCTGAACTCCCCTGCCAGTTTGTTCGCTGCGGCTTGAAGCGCAACTTGATGGGCTGTCTGTCTGCCCTGTACGTTCTGCTTTCCTGCCTTTAGCGTCGCTAACGCGCGCTGCGTTACTACAGCAAACTCATAGCGAGTCAGGGTTCGGTGGTTTAGGTCGTATCGATATCCATGCGAAGAGGGAAAACAGATCGAGGGATACGCGGCGATGCCTGCCTGTACCAGCTGTTTGTACGCTTTATAAGCCCAATGCCCACGTGGAACGGCCGCAAATGGAGAGTGTTTTTCCACTGAAGCGGATGCGCAGGTACACAAGCAAATCAGAATCAGCGCCGCGCCCCAAAGATTTCTTCTCTGTCCGGTGCCGTGCGATGGCGATGTTATGTTTTCATTCATGGCTTCTCTCCTCCGATTGGTGGCTCCCGTGTTGGGCCTGACGCGCCGACGGAGCCACCGTTTGCTGTACTGCATCGCTCGACATATCGGCAATGACCTGCAAAAGAGGCCGCATGAATAGGATAAGGCCGAGCCCGAGTATCAGGCCCAGGATCGCTGCCATCGCCTTTATCAGCCCCCATTTGCTAAATCGATTATGTGCCATGTTGTTTGAAAACCTCGCCCTTTCTATTGAGCGTCTATTCCGCGTATGTCCACTTCGGCTCCTCTATTCCTCAAAGGTGAAGTCGAGGCCGTCTGCTTCCTGGACATGATAGACTTCGCGCAACAGTCTTTGAACGATCAGCGTCGCCTGAGCGATGTCGATGCCGATAGGATACTGAAGTTCACGCATGGCGTCGGCGTATCCGTTGTATTCGTGGACACGATCTTCCTCCGCAGCGATGCCGAGTTCTGCGAACAGGCTGCGAATGGCCTGTTCTCTTTCCGGTTCCGGGAGATGAGGGGGCAGCGGAAAAAGCGATTTCCTGCTCGTGGCAGTGACCGATCCGGTGAAAACCGATTCAAGAATATTGAGCCGCCCTTCCTCGCGCCGGATCAGCCAGGCTTTGTTCCCCTCTGGAGACGCAATAATCAAAGAGGCACGCTGCGACCGCGACTTCACCAGGCGAGCCACATATTTGACGATATGATTGAGACCATTTGCGCGGATCCTATCCGGTGCGGGGATATGAACCCATCGGCTCCTGCCGATCTGTTCCCCGTTCTCGCCTACGGTGATGCATTTCATCCGCCGATTGGAGATGTCCTGTATCCACCGCGTATCGATGTAAAAGGGACCATGTCTGTACAGATAGCATACAAAAAAAAATAACGCCATTCCCAGAAGTAAAGGCCCTATTCCGACGAAGAAAACTGCCATGCTCTTTACCCTTCCCTTCCTTAGGTGGAGGAGACGAACGAACCGGTTTCTTGTCTGCCGTTTGCGCATCTTTTCGATATTTCTGCTGCAAAAAAACAGGGAAGGATATTGACTGGGACGTACAGAAATGCTTGGTACGCCCTGGTGATGCAGAGGCATATCGTAGCTTGCTCGATTAATTTCTTACGGATCTCACAAGCAAATCGTTCGTTCCTATGTTTCTGGAGTGTTTCGCGGCTTCGTTCTCCCTCGCCTGGCAGCCGAATCCGCCTATTTAAACTGCGTGCTGCAGTGTTCTGCAGCGACTATTTCCAGAAGCGCTTTCGCAGATATCGCGGAGGTATTATGACAGCCGATCTGATTGGCCGGACCATCGGCAATTATCATATTGAAGCGCTCCTCGGGGCAGGAGGTATGGGAGAAGTCTATCGCGCGCGTCATCTGCACCTGGATCGGGAAGCAGCGCTGAAGATCATGCACGCGAGCATGGGCATCGACCCGGGATTTCAGGCGCGGTTTCGACAGGAAGCGCGCGCGATCGCTTCGCTGCGCCATCCGCACATTGTGGAGATATACGATTTCGGCGAGCAGGAAGGCAGCTTCTACCTCGTCATGGAACTGCTGAACGACGGCACTCTGCGGTCACTGCTGCGTCGCCGCGCGGAGACAAGCGCGGGCTGGTCGCTCGCACTGGCGCTGCAGCTCACTGCGCAGGCAGCCGAAGCGCTCCACTATGCCCACACGCGCGGTATCGTCCACCGGGATGTGAAGCCGGACAATATGCTGCTCGTTCGAGACCCGGAACAGCCGGCCGTCTATACTCTGAAGATCAGCGATTTCGGCCTGGCTCATCTTGCAGAAGGCAGCATCGTCACTGCTACCGGGGTTACCATGGGCACACCCGCCTATATCTCGCCCGAACAGTGCCAGGGAGCCGAGGTCGATGCGCGCAGTGATCTCTACTCTCTGGGAGTCGTCCTGTATGAAGCAGTGACGGGATATCTGCCTTTCACGATCAAGACGATGAGTGAGGCGGTTTATAAGCACGTCTATGCGGCCCCGCCGCCGCCCCGCCAGATGTGCCCGGACATGCCGGAAGCTTTAGAGTTTCTGATCCTCAAATGTCTTGCTAAGAAGCCGGAAGACCGGTTTGCATCCGGCGCAGATCTGGCGGCAGCGCTCAAAGCGCTGCCGCTGTCTGCAGGCGGCCAGACGGCCTGCGAGCCTGCTGTCACTTCTCCGATGCGAACCAACGTCGCAGCGTCTCTCGCGCAGAACACGGTGCTGGGCACCCCTCTGGCAGCGTCTCCCCCTGTTATGGACTCTCTGCCGGGCAGAAGCGTCACCCCGCGTATTCAAGTACTGGACGCACAGGGCAACCTGCTGCGCGTTCTGGATCTCACCGGGGATGGGCTGACCATAGGCCGTCTGCCGGACAATACCCTGGTGCTTGCTGGCGATGCGATCTCACGCCATCATGTGCGCATCGACTGGGATGGCGTTCAGGTCACCGCAACAGATCTCGGTTCCAGTAACGGCACCCTGCTGGAAAACCAGCGCATCGAACCGAATCGATCCCGGATATGGGGTGAGCGGGAAGTTCTGCGCATCGGGCCGTTCTGGCTGCGTCTGGAAGCGCGAGAAAGCGCAGTCAATCCGCAAACGGTGCATTCGGCAGGCGTGTATGCCGCTCCGATCGCGGCCGGCGTCCCTGCTTCTTCTCCTTCCGGAGGCAGTGCTCCCCCCAATCCTATCGCCGTCGCGCTGCAAAACACGTCCCTGACTCTGACGACCGGGCAGCCCAGCGTCGTCCAGGTGACTCTGGCGAACCTGGGGACGCATGTCGAGCATTTGGCGCTGTCTGTCGACGGAGTTCCTGCCGCGTGGGTACAGCTTCCCTCGCAGACGACCCAGTTGAATCCGGGTATGCGGGCGGCTGTCGCCATCACGGTGCAGGCTCCACGCAGCCCGGAGAGCCGCGCCGGAGAGCATGCCGTCACGATCCACGCACGATCCCGGGAGGATGCTTCCCGGTCTGCAGAGACAGTGGGCAGCTGGACAGTGCAGCCGTTCGTCGCGAGCAGCCTCGCTCTGTCTCCGCTGCGCAAGAGCGGCCACATCCAGGCGCACTATACCCTGACCGTTCGCAACGAGGGCAATACCCCTGTCCGCCTGCATCTCCGCGGCAGCGATGCAGATCAGGCGCTGCAGTACCGTTTTGAAAAAGACACGCTGGCGCTGGAACCGGGCGAAGTCAGCGAGACGCCGCTGACACTAGAAGCGGCCAGACGCTGGATAGGAAGCGCACAGATTCGGGCCTTCACTATCAAGTCGGAGCCGGAAGTTACCGATTCGTCTCAGCCTGTCGATGCGCCGCACCTTGCTGGCGGTCAATTTGCACATCAGGCGCTGC
>JAYTGR010000168.1:0-2409 GCA_043733205.1 Chthonomonadaceae bacterium | reverse complement strand
TGTCCATCGGCATGCCCGCGCCGCTTGTGCTAAAGACATTGACGACCGGGCCGGACTGCAGCGTATAGACCGCGCCTTTGCCGGATCCGGCGTTGGAGTTCGGGATCGGAATGCGGAACATCTCTCCCATCACTCGCGTGAACCGATTGACGTTCGAGGCATAGTAGGGGTCGCGGCCATTCAGTAAGGCATCGCCGGTGATGAAGTCGGTCAGGTCGTCGGGGCTCGTCGTAGAGAGGACCGTCGTGCCGTCCGGGCTCAGATTGGTAATGGCCTCGGGCGGGGCCAGCATATTGCGCTGGGCATCGAGCTGCTGCTGTGAAAGCGCCTGCCCGACCGTAAGATCGTAGGTGCGGCCGATAATGAGGAAGCCGGGGGGAAACAGCCGTACGACAGCCAGAATGCCGATGAGCAGGACTACCAGCACGACCAGGATTTCGATGAGCGAGAAGCCCGCCGCGCTCTGCCTGCGCCCAAAGCGCAGACGGTTTTGTGTCTCTATTCCTCTCAGCATATCCGTTCGAACCTCTCTCCGGGGGAGCGCAGATTTCATGTCGCCTCTTTTCGACGACATTCTGAAATCGAATGTTCCTGCGTGGGCAGATCGTTTACGATCCGTGCCGTTCCAGGTCACGGCTTGAAGTTCATCGGCAGCTGGTTCGCCGCAGAGACCACATCCAGCTTCTTGGCGGTGCCGTTCAGCAGCATGACGAGAACCTTCGAGCTGCCAGCCGTGGCGACATGATCCGTAACATACATCATCACGGTGCTGTCGGTGGGCGGGTTCTTATACTTCATCTGCGTGACATAGTTTTTGCCGTTATTGCCCGAGTCAAGATCCTCGCACTTCCGGCCGAGATAGTGGGACCAGTTGGGACTGTAGTGCAGCTCATACTTCAAAGTATGGTCCGGGTTATACACGATATTGCCGTTGGCGTCCAAGGCTGGCCCGATATCCATGCTGTCCATTACATAGTAGAGTTTCGGCTGGTTAATGTAATTGATGTTCGGGATATCGCGATCTCCGACCAGCGAGCACCCGTTCGCATCCGGAGTTCCAGGCGCATCCCAAACGACGAGCCCGCCAGGATTGTAAGGCGAGTTGAGCGGATAGTAGACCTGCGTTTTCGCTTGTTTGTCTTTGATCAGGTTGTCGGGGCAGGTGAAGGTGACGTAGTCTTTGACCTGTTCGGGATAGAGGTAGCCGCGATTGAGGCCCTCCTGGGTGGTGCCGGTAAAGGTGGAGAAAAGCTCTTTGGCCCGGTCCATCGGAGTGGCGAGATCGCCGGACATCGCAGGCCGCTGCGGCGGGCGCGGCGGTGTCATGGCGGCCAGGGTGTTGTCGGCAACTTCGGCATAGCCGAACAGCACGCTCGGGTAGCGGCCTTCGTCCTCGTTGAACAGTTTCGCGCCGACATAGACGGCATGCATGTTGCTGATAGTGCCGCTCTGCCGCGCCTGCTCCCGAACGGCTCCGAACGCGGGAAAGAGGATTGCGGCGAGAATCGCGATGATCGCGATGACGACGAGCAGTTCGATGAGGGTAAAGGCGCGCGGTGTCCGTTGGCGCGGCGTAAGCCGAGTATCCATGATGTTCTCCGTGAATGCGTACATAACCTATTTGAGGGGCCGAGGCCGGTAAAGATCGGAACGTTTTATTGCCGGGACGTATGGCACGGTGGACTGAAGTCCTTCGCTAGGGCCTGCGGCCGAAGGTCCGCCTGCGCGGACTCGAACTGCGTGGTATCCGCGCGGACGGGTCTGCCGTTTCAGAAAGGCAATTTACTGCCGGAACTATGCTGAGAGCCTATCCAATAGGCTCTAAGGACGGTAGTTCAGCGGTCCCTTGGAAGTGAACTGGTTCGCCTGAGCCGCTTTCATCGTGCCTGACAGCAGGATCACCGGGATGACGTTGGAGTGGTTGACAGCACAATGGTAGGTACACCAGGTAACGACCGTGCTGCTCTCCGGCGGGTTGGGGTACTTCAGCTGATTGGGCGGATCGTTCGCTCCGGACGGGCCGGTCCAGTTCAGCGCATAGTGGACTTCGTAGGTGTAGGGCGGAGTCGCCTGATTATTGGTGTCGAGTGCAGGACCGATGTCGTAGCTGTCGTAAGTATAGAAGTACTCTGCTGCTCCGTTGAGCATGACGGTGCCGGACAGCGGCACATTGGGCGGATAGACGGCTGTCGAGACGGCCGTCGGATTCGGGTTCACATTGTCCGGGCAGAGAAAAGTCTGTTTGCCGCTCACGGTCGATCTCAATTTGGTCAGCGGACGCTTCAGCACCTGATCGATGTCGAGCGGGACGTGACCGGCTGCACCATCGTAGAGCACTTGTTTAGGTGGATTGCTTGTATCAAGATAGTACGGATTGGCGCAGAGGACGGGCGGGTAAACGCCCATATC
>JAYTGR010000167.1:0-17110 GCA_043733205.1 Chthonomonadaceae bacterium | reverse complement strand
CGGCAGCCCGTACGCCTGCGGATGGTCTCTGAAACGCCTGCACCGGCTGATGATGCTCTCCAGCGCCTACCAGCAGTCCTCGGACCCGCTGCCGCTCGTGCTGAAAACCGACCCGGACAACCGCCTCTTTGGGCGCATGAACCGCCATCGCCTGGAAGCGGAGGCGGTCCGCGACAGCGTGCTGTCGGTCTGCGGGAGTCTGGAGACGACGATGGGCGGAGTGGCGACCCGCGATTTCAGCTCCGGCCGCCGCACGCTCTATCTCATGACCATCCGCTCCGACCGCTCCGGCTACGGCCCGCTCTTCGATGCCGCCGATGCGAACGTCAGCGTGGAGCGGCGCACCGTCTCGACGGTCGCTCCCCAGGCCCTGTTCCTGCTCAACAACCGGTTTCTGCTCGACCAGACACACCTGCTGGCCCAGCGTCTGGCGAAAGCCGAGCCGGAGAACGCCTCCGCCCGCATCCAGGCCGCGTACCGGCTGCTCTACAGCCGTCCGGCGAATCCGCAGGAGATCGAAATCGGCCTCGCCTTCCTGGCCCGCGCCGCGCAAGAGTCGCCGACACCGGGCAGCGCCAAAAGCATCGCCGAGGGCGGCCTGCGCCCGTGGGAAGAGTATTGTCAGCTCCTCCTCTGCGCCAATGAGTTCCTTTACATCGACTGAAAGGTCACGAGTTATGAAACGTAACGACCCGGAACACGACCGACTGCCCGCTTACTATTCGCGGCGGGAGATGCTGCAGGGCTTCGCCAACGGTTTCGGCATGCTGGGGCTGGCAGGCCTGCTGGCGGACGAGGCGAAAGCGGACACCGCCCACGCCGATGCCGACCCGCTGATGCCGAAACCACCGATGTTTCCGGCGCGGGCGAAGCGCGTGATCTTCCTCTTCATGTCGGGCGGACCTTCGCACGTCGATACCTTCGATCCAAAGCCGCGCCTGACCGCCGAGATGGGCAAACCGCTGCCGTTCGCCAAGCCCTCGCTGGAGCGCACGAAGACGGGCAATTTGCTCGGCTCTCCGTTCGCGTTTAAGAAGTACGGGCAGGCGGGCACGGAAGTCAGCGAACTCTTTCCGCATGTCGGCAGCTGTGTGGACGATCTCTGCGTCATTCGCGGGATGTACGCCGATAACATCAATCATAACGGTGCGTGCCTGCAGATGAACACGGGAGAGCAGGCTTTCTCCCGGCCCAGCCTCGGCTCCTGGCTGCTCTACGGCCTCGGCAGCGAGAACAGGAACCTGCCCGGCTTTCTCGTCATCAGCCCCGCCCAGCCCGCGCAGGGCGCGCCGCTCTGGGGCTCTTCGTTCCTGCCTGCCGCCTATCAGGGCACCCTCGTCAACGATCTGAGCAGTCCCATCGCGAATCTGAAAAACCCGGTCTTCTCTTCCGACCGACAGCGGGACCAGCTCGACACGCTGCGTCAGCTGAACGATCTGCACCGGCATCGCCACGCCGAACAGAGCCAGCTGAACGCCCGCATCGCCGCCTTCGAACTGGCGTACCGGATGCAGACGGAAGCGCCGGAAGCCTTCGATACCGACGGCGAAAGCGCGGAGACCAAGAAGCTCTACGGGATGGACGATAAGACGACGGAGATCTTCGGCAAACAGTGCCTGCTGGCACGGCGCATGGTGGAGCGGGGCGTGCGCATGGTCCAGGTCTACCATACTCAGACCGGCACACGCAGCAGCTGCCAGCTCTGGGATCAGCACGGCAATCTGCGCAGCGGCCTGCGCGAAAACTGCGCCGCCACCGACAAGCCGATCGCAGGGCTGCTCAAAGACCTCAAAGCGCGGGGACTGCTGAAGGACACCCTGGTGGTGTGGGGCGGGGAGTTCGGGCGCACCCCGACCGCCGAAAACTCCGATGGCCGCGAGCATCATCCGTTCGGCTTTACGATGTGGATGGCGGGGGGCGGCATCAAAGGCGGCCTGGTGCATGGCGCGACCGACGAGTTCGGCTGGCACGCCACCGAAAACAAAGTCCATGTCCACGATCTGCACGCCACCATTCTGCACCTGATGGGCATCGACCACACGAAACTGACCTATCAGTACGGCGGCCGCTACTACCGCCTCACCGATGTCTACGGCGAGATCGTCAGGCCGATTCTGGCCTGATCCTGCTGTCCTTCTTTTCGCTCTTTCACACAGCCTTTCTATGATCGACCACAGGACACATAAAGCCGCAGATCCTATTTTAGGACTGCGGCTTTACGCGGATCGGGTGCAATGCTGCGGCACCCGATCGCGAAGCGGATCTCCCGCTTCGCCGAGGTAGATAACCGAGAGGCAGATGTCTCCCCGAGAGAGACATCTGTTTTGACTTGTCGCCCGCAGGATCTGTTCGCGGTGAGGATCGTTTTGACCTGTGAACCAGATCACCGATTCTGCGTGAAATAAGTCACACTGCCGTCATCGGAGCAGAATAGAAGCAGAGAAGTGACTTCCGTCGAGGCAGAATTTCTGCCTCGACGGACTTGTGTGAGAGCCTTTTCAGCGCAGACGGAAACGATACTGGGTCGTATCCGAGTTCTCGGCCGTCGCGCTGATGGCTGTTGCGGAGATGGTATAGTCCACATTGCGGTTGGAAAGCAGATTCCTCGCGTCGATCGCCTCCGTCTTCCAGTTGCCGTTGGCGTCCGCCGTTACGATGGAATCCGAAGCGGTGCCCTGCAGAGGCAGCAGCCCCAGCAGTTTGCTGGTGTAGTCCACCTTCACATGCACCTGCGTATGCGGAGTCGCCTTCCCCCGAATAACCAGCGGACTGTCCAGAGGGTCATTCTTGTTGGGATAGACGATGACCGGAGCGGTCGGCTTTCCGGTAGCGACCGTGACGGCCCGTTCGGCCTGACGGGTAAACTTCTGGCCGTCCGGCAGCACCAGATTTGTTGCGACAGAAGCGTTCTGGACATCGTCGCCCTTGCGTATCGTATAATCGGTCGCATAGTGGCCCGCAGGCGACTCCGAGAGCCGAACCCCTTTGATGTTGCCCAGGCTAAACGTCGCCATTCCTCCTGGAACGCCGTCCATCTCCACATGCAGGACATCTCCGGGTTCCAGGGTCTTCCCAGCGTTCTGCTTTACGCTGCGTATCCCGGAAGTGTTATCCCCAGCCAGCACATCGAATTTCCACTCCACTTTTGCCTCGTTGGTGGCCTTATCGTCTATGGCCAGGACGACGTGTGTCTCGCCGGGAGGCAGTGGTTCGGACGGGGTATAGCTCACGAAATTGGCGGTTACACGCGCCTCTTTGGTGACATCGCGGCCGTTCACGAACAGCCGCATCGACGGCGGCCAGACGCCGCTGCCCGCATCTTCGAACACGGCGGTTATATTTGGGCGCGTCGAGTTCACGTGTGCATCGGGCTCCGGCAGACGGTCCAGAATGGTCGGTGGCTTGGAATCGACCGAGAGTTTGCCTGCGGCCTGCACCGTGGGAGCGCTCCGGGCTCCGATTTTCAGTTCCCCGATGATCGCAGCATCTTTCAGCTGGGCGTCTTTCATTGGAACCGTCCAGGTAGCGACATATCTGCCAGGCTCTATCTCCTTCATCGGCAGAGCCTCGGTCAGCCCTGGGATGCGGAACATCGCTTCAGCCTGCGGCGTGCCGGTCATCTCGATCCGGACGGCATGGCCAGCCTGCACCCAGCCGTACCAGTCGTCGGCCTTAAAGGTCATTCCCACGATTTTCGGCTCGGCGCTGTTCGGCTGCGCCCCTCGGTTCGGACCGACAGAGTTTCCCGGATTCCGGCCTGGATTCTGCTCATTGCCGACGACAGCTCCGGTGGTGAAGATCGCGACGGTTCGCGTCACATCGTCCCACTTCACGGTGCCGCCCAAAGCCTCGCCCAGAAATCGCAGCGGGACCATCGTATGTCCGGAGATCTCCTGTGCAGGAACGTCTAATGTCACCTGTTTGCCGTTTACCGTCGCCTGCCTATCCCCCAGATGCAGCTGAATATCCATCGTGGGCGTGCTGGCGATGACAGACTGACTGGAAGGCACCCAGGCCACTGTCGCACCCAGTTTTTCCAATACTCCCCGTACAGGAACCAGGGTACGCCCCTGCACCTGCAGCGGCCCCAGTCCCTGGAAGACGACCGGGGATCCATTGACGGTCACATTGATCTGCTGCGCTGCCACGCTGCCTGCACTCAGCAGCAGCAGGGCGCCGACGCCGACAGCGGATCGGTACAGTCCGGCGATCTCCGGCGAAGATCCGCTTCGGTGCAGAATATGATTAAAACGTGCGTTCGATTGTTTCATTTTGTTTTTATTCTCCTCACTCGAAACACAATGGGAAGATCGACATAGATGCCGGGTCTTCCCATTCTGTTTCTTCTCTATACAGGAGCGATTTCTCCTGTAAATTCTTCTTTTATAATCTTCTTTGCGGACATGGACACGATCATTCAGGGCGCTGCACCTGTGGAAGCGCCGATACCAGCGCTGTTCTGAGAAGAAAAGTAGTATATGCCTCCGGCGACAAGCCCAATCGCCACAAGGATAAAAGCGATCACCAGTCCGAATGTCACCTTAGAGGCCACTTTGCGTTCGGATGCGAGATGGGCGCGCAGAACACTGCCCTCTGCCGAAGACCCCGAGACACCGGGCCGCGCCTGACCTGCCCTGATCTTTGCATTGTCCGTTGCCACTTCGAGCTGGTGCTTGAAATAGGCTTCATTGCGCATCACCAGTTCGGCGGCGTCCTTGTGTGCGGCCTGACTTACCGCTCCATCGAGAACCGTGTCCCGAACCTTCTCGGCTTTCTGCTGGCCGCCGCTCTCCACGTCCGCTTCGGCGCGGGCGATCTCACTCTCGGCCTGTGCCGTCTGCAGTGCAGGATCGTCCCGTTGCCCCCCGATGCTGCCATCACTCATGCATTGGATCTCCCTCGATCAATCTCCCTGGAACTGGATCAGATTCTGCCTTAGAAGCTGCCTGCCCCGATGCAGACGACTCCGGATAGTTCCGACCGGGCAGCCTACATGCTGTGCGATTTCCTCGTAACTATACCCCTTAATATCCGCCATGACGACGGCTTGACGGTAATCTCCCGGCAGAGCGGAGAGCGCATTGTGAACCTTGCGGCCTGTCTCGGCGCGCATCAGCGACTGCTCCGGCAGGACGCTGGGCCGCTCATCGGCCAGACAGGAGAGCAGAGAAGCGCCCCCGTCGTTTTCGGGAAACCGCCCGCCCCGAGCCCGTGACCCTCCTCCGGATGTCGCCGCATCCAGAGAGCAGACTGTCATCCCGGCGCTGCGCCGCCAGCGGTCGATCGCCAGGTTGGAAAGGATACGGAACAGCCATCCCTCGAACGGACGGGTGCGATCATAACGGTCAAAGGCAGCCCACACACGTACAAAAGCCTCTTGTGTCAGATCTTCCGCATCGCTGGCATTGCCCATCAGCCGATAAGCGGCATTGTACGCTCGGGTATAGGAACGATGAAACAGCTGCTCGAATTCCGCAGCGGTATCGCACGGGGGCTTCGAGCCGGCTGAATGCTCATCATGGACTGGCAGCATGAAGGTATCTCCTATTGGCAAAAGGGCTTCGGCGCAAAGAGCGCACCATTGTGTGGCAGACGGCGAATGCTGGGGCAGAGTTCCCTTGTTTCGCAGTGGCGTCAGGGAAGATGAGAGCGAGCGGTGAAAATCGGAACATTCCTTCGGTGTGGCGCGTCAACTGCATAGCGTAAAAAAGAGGGAGTAAACCGCGCCCGGATACGAAGGAAGGTTTGTGTCCAGGCACGGAACGGAGGGGAAAATGCATTTCGAGGCAGGTTGGTACGTCGTTTCGACGATCGCGTTCTTGTGCGCGACATTGGCTCTGCTTACAGCAGGGTTTGTCTTTCTGAGTATTCTCGGCAGATTGACCCCTCTCCTGCAGGATACGCACGACGAAATTCTGGATCTGGGCGACATCGCCGCCAATACCGTTGGGCACGCATCCGATACACTCGATATCGTGGAACAGCGCGTTTCGGAGACACTGGGGCAGGCTGAAATCGGCGCTAAGTCCGCCACGAATCAGGTTGTCGGCGTCGGAACGGCTCTGGCGGGCATCTATCTGGTCTCCCGCTTCATCGGAATGCTGAGGGGAGCCGCCAAGCCCAGGCCGAAACCCAAACCTTTCTGGCGCAAAATGTTTTAGGCCATCCTCCTTCTGGACCCGCATGAACCTCCTTCTCTGTCTGCAGCTCGATCTTCAGACGAATGAGGAGGCTGTCCCCATATCTACAAAGACCTCTCCGGTCAGGATCGTCTGTATGGCCTCCAGTAATACCTCGAACCCCGAGTCTTTTCTGACAAAAGCGTTGGCTCCCAATCGCATGGCGGCATCGACATAGTGAACATCGGTGTGATTGGAAAGAATGACGATCAGGACATTGTTTTTGTCGAACCGAAGCAGACGTAAAACCTCTAATCCGTTTCTTTCCGGCATATTGATGTCCAGCAGCATGAGATCGGGCTGTAGGGTGCGGACGGCCTCCATCGCCAGCAGACCGTTGGCCGCCTCCCCAACGCATTCCAGTCCTGGCTCTGCCTCGATCAGCCCACGCAGCGCATTTCTTACGGCTGCATGGTCATCTACTATCAGGGTTTTTAGTACCGGCACGTTTTTGCCTTTCCATGTTCTATTTTTACTGCCCACGGCGGGGAGGACGGTTTGCAAGGAGGGAGAGGGCGCAGTCGGCATTGCGGAGCGCGAGGCGTTCGAGTTCGGACGTCCGCGCATGCAGAGCGGTGACGCGGGCGGGCCGCTCGGCCAGGAGGGCTGCCACGCGTTCGCCCACCTCGGCAGGCTCGAAGCCGCGCCAATGTTCCAGCGAGTCCGCCAGATCGAGGCCGCGCATCAGGTTCTCCACCTTGGGATCGTACGAGAGCGCGAAGGGCGGCACGGCGGCGCGGGCGGCGAATATCAGGGTGTGCAGGCGCATGGCGACGACCGCCTGCATGCGCGCGACAAGGCCGAGCAGGACGGCAGGCGGATAGACATTCCGAATCACCGGAAAAGCGGTGGGATCACGGGTCAGCGCAGCGACGGTCTCCGAAAAAACGACATCGCCCGGCGTCTGCATAGGCAGCAGCACGACCCGCTGACCGGTGCGGCGATGGAGATCGAGCAGCAGCTGGGCATAGGAGTCGACCGGCGATTCTCCGGATCCGCCCCACGGACGCAAGGCGACCCCGATCAGCGGCTCGTCGCGGGGCAGATTTTCCGCCCGAAACAGCGCGTCCACCGCTTCCGGCGCGGCAGGCGACAGGGCAAAAGCAGGGTCTGCAGTCTGTTCGACAGGCGGACGGCGCACCCCGAGCGTATTCAGCAGGCGGAGGGAAGGTTCGTCGCGCACGGTAATATAGTCGGCACGGTTGGCGACCAGACGCACCAGGGCGCGGGAGAGCGGACGCCGAAACGGACCCAGCCCCTGCGCATAGAACATCACCGGGACGCGATGCGCATAAGCCAGCCGCACCACCCAGAGATAGTAGAGCAGGGAGCGCATGCTGGTCGTATCCTGGAGCAGGCTGCCTCCCCCGGAAATCAGCAGATCGCTCTGCTTCAGGGTGGAGCGCAGCGCCGTCAGGCTCATGCGCTCCACCGCAGGCAGACCGTGCATCTCCAGGGTGGCGGCAGGGTTCTGCGAGAAGACGACCAGGCGGACACGGCTGTCTGCCTGCCGCACGAATGCCTCCCGGATCCCCGCCAGAACCGCCTCGTCGCCTGCATTGCCGCAGCCGTAGTAGCCGGACACCGCAACCCGGTATTCCGACGCTGTGCGTGCCGGCAGACTCACGCCTCGCTCCTCTCCCGTGGCGGGGTCATGAACCGCTCGACCAGCAGGAAGACGGCGGCCCCGAGCAGGACGCCCAGCACGAGGCCGATGCCGTCCCGCCAAGCCGAGATCACGAGCGGCGTATGGATATGGCAGAAGGTGTTGAGCAGGGAAACCTGGCCGAGACTGCCGAACACCAGGCAGGGCAGACCCAGCCGACGGCGCCCGCGCCACCACCAGGCCAGCCCGAGAATAAACAGGGGATGCCCGACCAGAAACTCCTTGGTGCGCGGCCGGACGGGCAGGATCCGATCCAGAACGGCGCGGCCCTTCAGCTCCGCTCCGGAGACCCCCACCCCGGCGTCGTTGCCGGTGCGTGCGACGATCAGCAGGATGGCAGCCAGCGCGACAATGCCGACGATCAGCAGGCCGAAGCGCGCGGGCTCCTGCATGGCAGCGCGGAACTGGCCGGCGGCGCGCGCCTTCCAGCGCCCCCAGATCTCATCCGGCAGCGTCACGCCGCCTGCGACCGCCACCAGCGCGACCAGCAGGAGCGGCACGGCGTGCTGCGCCTTGATGCCCAGAAACTGGCTCGCGTGGACCATAAAGGGGCGTGTCGCCAGCAGGCCGACCACATGGATGATGCCGATGGCCGTGATACCGCTCGCCAGCACGATCCCGGAAACGGCTTTGCTCAAACAGGCGCTGGGCGACAGCGGTTTGCCTGGAGTACCCTGGCGCGGAAAAGTCTTCAGGCAGGCGACCGTCGGAAAGACGATGCCAGCCAGAAGCGCGACCAGTTTGCGCCCGGTCTCGTCCAGCCGCCAGGCGAACAGCATACAGAGCAGCCCCAGGACGCCCAGCAGCAGCACGGAGAAAGGATTGGGGAACGGAATCGCGGTTCTCAGCATCCAGACCATACCCGCTGCCACGCTCAGGCCCATCAGCGCGAAAAGCACGGCGGGAACGCCGGTCTCTTCGTAGCGGCGGGCGGCTCCAAAGCGCAGGTCGCCGCCCGTCAGGACGCTGCCCCGGCGCATTCCGCTGGAGATCCTGCCCAGGAACTTGAGGTTATCTCCCACAGGGTCTCTGCCGGCGAAGGTCAGGAGACGCACATAGCAGAAACGGATGTTGCGTTCGCGGGCGGCTTTTTCGAACCGCTCGACCGCCTCTTCTTCATCGATCTGCCCCATCTCCGCCGCCTGAATGCTGTGTACGCGCACAAAGTCGCCATGCAGGGCGGCGCTCAGCTTTTCGTCGCCCTTCTGCTTCCCGAACTCGACCGCGCCATACGCGATGCCCAGCGGCGGCAGGGGATTCTCGCCGTCTTTATGCGGCACAGCGGGGGCATCCGGGGATCGGAAGAGGCTGGCGACCTCCTTTTCGAGCCCGCGATAGCCCAGCGCCTCTTCCCCGCTGAAGATGACGGTCGTCGTGCCCTGCTGCAGCAGGGCACGCACGACGTTCAGGGCGCTGTTTTCATTGACGCCTGGGAAGTTGCCGATGCGCCCCGCAATGCGCAGTCCCGCGCTCTGCGCCGCCGCCACGCCTTCTGGCGGCAGTCCCAGCCCCATCGTCCGCAGACCGGCATAGTCCATCGGCACCACGAGATCCGGGCGAATATGCTCGGAGTGAATGCGATCGGAAGGAGGGAGGGCGGTATCCTCGACGGGCACGAAAAACATGGTCGGTGTGACTGCGTTTGGAGCCGACACATTGGCAGAGACCGCGATATTGCGCGCCGTCAGCGCTGCCTGGATTCGCAGCAGCAGTTCGGTCGTAGGGACAGATACATAGGTCGCCATGACGCCATCGGGCTGCGCTTTGCGTTCCGGTCGCAGTGCACCGCTCTGCTCCAGGGTCGTCAGCGTCTCTTCCTGGAGTACGAGCGTGCTGACACCCTGAGTCCGAAATTCACGCAGCAGTTCAGGGATCGGTCTGCTGGTGGACTGCGCCAGCTGCGACACTTCCTGCCACTCCAGAGCGATCTCCACACGCCGATTATGAGTCTCGACACGGAACCGTTTGGCAGCCGCCACCAGACCGGCAAGCGCTCCGAGCACGATCAATCCACTCAATATTCCCGATATTCCACGCAGAGAAGTATGCATACGTTTCCTGACCGACTATCTTCTAAAATGGGGCGCAGCCAGTGCGCCAATCGCCAATAGACTCAGGATTGTGACACGAATCACGCCCTGATTTCAAGCGGAAGGAAGTTACCGTACCGGCAGCGAAACAGAGAGCAGAAAAATCGACTGTCAGCCAAGAGCTCGATAAGAGCGGACCTACAGCAGGGAAGAGAGCAAACATGAGCGCGGATACCGAGATGCAGGCATTTATCGAGAGGCATGTCGCGGCATTGGCACCGCTCAGCCGGGAACTGGAACTGGCGAGCTGGGACATGCAGACCACCAGCAGTTCCGAGGCGACGGAACGTGTCGCCGCATTGCGGGAACGACTGGTCACCCTCTATGCCAATCCGGAAGAGTACGCTTTTCTGCAGAGTCTGAACGGGCAGGCATTCGCCTCTCCTCTGCTGGCGCGGCAGCATCTGCTGCTGCGCAATGCCTATCTCAGCAGTCAGATCGCTCCGGCTGTCATTGCGGAGATGATCCAGCTCGAAGTGGGGATCGAGGAGACATTCAACACGTTCCGAGCGACGGCAGGCGGCGAACAGGTCAGCGACAACACCCTCGACGACCTTCTCCTGACCTCCCGCGATGCCGCGCTGCGCCGCGAGGCGTGGGAGGCAAGTCAGGCGGTGGGAGCGGCGGTTTCGGAACGTGTGCTGCAGCTGGTGCGGCTGCGCAACCGCGAAGCCCGGCGGCTCGGCTTCTCCGACTTCTATGCGATGAGTCTGGAACTGCAGGAGCTGGAGCCCGATCGTCTGTTCGCGCTGCTCGACGATCTTCAGACGCGCAGTCAGCCGCTCTGGGAAAGCTATAAAGCGGAACTGGATACCCAGCTCGCGGCGCAGTTCCAGACGACGCCTGCGGACCTGCGGCCGTGGCACTATCACAACCGCTTTTTTCAGGAGCCCGGCCCCGGCGAGGCCGATCTCGACCGCTTTTTTCTCGACAAAGATCTCGAAAAACTGACCGCCGATTTTTTTGCCGCCATCGGTTTGCCCGTGGACGATCTGCTGAAGATCTCGGACCTCTACGAGCGTCCGGGCAAGTGTCAGCATGCCTTCTGCATCAACATCGACCACGCGGGCGATGTGCGTGTCCTCTGCAACAATCGCCCGAACGAGCGCTGGATGAGCACTACTCTGCACGAGTTCGGCCACGCCGTTTACGATAAATTTCTGGACCCAGCGCTGCCCTATCTCCTGCGCGAACCCGCTCATATCATGACGACCGAGGCGATCGCGCTCTTCATGGGCCGCCTGACCAAAGATGCCAACTGGCTGGCGGCTTATGCCGGAGTCGCACCGGAAGAGGCTGCGCGTATCGCCGTCGCTGCCCGCCGCGAACTGCGTGACCACCTGCTGGTCTTCATGCGCTGGTGCTTCGTCATGGCGCACTTCGAACGCGCGCTCTATCGGGATCCTGAACAGGATCTGAATACGCTTTGGTGGACGCTGAAGGCAAAATATCAAAACCTGACACCGCCCGAAAATCGGCATGCTCCCGACTGGGCCGCCAAGATCCATCTCGCCTCCGCCCCCGTCTACTACCACAACTACCAGCTTGGCGAGATGGTCGCCTCGCAGCTGCTTCACCATCTTACCACCAAGGTTCTGGCGGATGAACCGGCAGCCGCTCTCATCGCGAGCCCGAAAGTTGGGGCGTATATGCAGGCCGAACTGTTCCGCCCCGGCGCTATCGCCCCCTGGGAAACTTGGCTGGAACGGGCTACCGGCGAAGCCCTCAATCCAGGCTACTTCGTAGAACAGCTGCAAACTCTGTAATCTCGCTTACAAAGCGGTAAGACCGCAGGCAGAAGGACAGGGCTGACGATAGATTTCAGGAAGCGCCATCGCCTTTAGGAAGACGATGCAGACTGCGACAAGTTCCCGAAAAAAAGGAGTCTCGCCCGCCGTTGTCTAACAGCGAGAGAGCGGGGGGAAAGCCGTTTGTACGGTGCCCTTAGCAGGCCCAGTGGGAAAGGTGGAACGATGCGATATCGTCGGTTTGGGCGTACGGAGCTTTCGATGCCGGTGCTTTCGTGCGGGGGAATGCGTTATCAGTTCAAGTGGCAGGATGTGCCGCAGGAAGAGATACCGGCGGATGGGCAGGCCAACCTGGAGGCGACGATCCATCGCGCTTTAGAACTGGGGATCAATCACATTGAGACGGCGCGCGGCTACGGGTCGAGCGAGATGCAGCTGGGGCGTGTGCTGCCGACCCTGCCGCGCGAACGCCTGATCGTGCAGACCAAGGTATCGCCTCGGGAGTCGGCGCAGGAGTTTCGCGAGACTTTCGAGCGTTCCCTGGAGTATCTCGGGTTAGAGTATGTCGATCTGCTGTCGTTTCACGGCCTGAATCTGGACGAGCATACCGACTGGATTTTGCGTCCGGGCGGATGCATGGAGGTGGTGCGGGAGCTGCAGCGCGACGGACGCGTTCGGTTTGTAGGCTTCTCGACGCACGGACCCTGCAGCGTGATCGTGAAGGCGGCGGAGACAGGCGAGTTCGACTATATGAACCTGCACTGGTACTTCGTCAACGATCTGAACTGGCAGGCCATCGAGGCGGCGGCCCGGCAGGACATGGGCGTCTTCATCATCTCGCCAAGCGATAAAGGCGGCAGACTGTACGACCCGCCTGCGAAGCTGAAAGCGCTGTGCGAGCCGCTCTCCGCGATGCAGTTCAACGATCTCTACTGTCTGGCCCGGCCGCAGGTCCATACGCTCAGCATCGGCGCCGCCCGACCGACCGATTTCGACGATCATATCGGCGCGCTCGCCTTCTACGACCGTATCCCCGAAACGCTGTCGCCGATCGAAACACGCGTCCGTGCCGAGATCGCGCGTGTGGTCGGCGCGAACTGGCTGGACCACTGGACCGAAGGCATCCCGGAACACTCGGACATTCCGGGCGAGCTGAACGTTCTGGAGGTTCTGCGCCTCTGGATGTTTACCAAATCGCTCGATATGGAGGTATGGGCGCAGGGCCGCTACAATCTGCTTGGGCACGCGGACCACTGGTGCCCTGGAGGCAGTGCCAAAGAGTTCGATGAGGCCGCCGTTCTCGCGGCTGTCTCGAAGAGCCCTTTTGCCGCCCGCATTCCCGGCATCCTGCGGGAAGCCCACGCTCTGCTTGGCGGAGAAGCTCTGAAGCGGCAGAGTGAGAGTTAGCTGCTCGCTTACGAAGCACCGGCGGCGCGAACGTAGAGCTGGTGCATCTCCGCATAGCGGCCCTCGTCTTCGATCAGTTCACGATGCGTGCCGCGCTCCACGATCTGTCCGTTCTGGATATAGAGGATCTGTGTGGCGCGGCGAATGGTCGAGAGGCGGTGCGCGATGACAAAGGTCGTGCGCCCTGCTGTCAGGCGTTCCAGACTTTCGAGGATCAGCGATTCGGTTGCGGCATCCAGGGAGGAGGTCGGCTCGTCCAGAATCAGGATCGGTGCATCCTTCAGGAAAGCGCGGGCCAGAGCGATACGCTGTCTTTCTCCGCCGGAGAGCGAGGTGCCGCCTTCGCCCAGCAGCGTCTCGTAGCCCTCCGAAAGCCCGGTAATGAAATCGGCGGCGTGCGCGGCGACGGCGGCGGCCTGAACCTCTGCGTCCGTCGCGTCCGGACGGCCATAGCGGATATTGTCTGCGACGGAAGCAGGAAAGAGCGTCGATTCCTGAGGCACGATGCTGATCTGGCGGCGCAGGGTCGTCACCGATACCGTGCGTGTGTCGATGCCGTCGATCAGGATGCGCCCCTCCTGCACCGCGAAGAAGCGCAGTATCAGCCCGGCGAGCGTGGTCTTGCCGGCTCCGGTTGGGCCGACGACCGCGACCAGCGATCCCGGCGGCGCGTCCAAAAAGATATTCTTCAGCACCGGCACGGCGGGATCGTAGCCGAAACTGACGTTCTCGAAGCGCACGTGCCCCTGAATGGGCGGCATGGGAGGCACATCCGACTGCGCGTCCTCTTCCGCCTCCAGCGCGAAAATGGAGAGCACACGGCGCGCGCCTGCCAGCGAAGACTGCATCGAACCCACCGTGTAACTGATGGTGTGGAGCGGGTCGTAGACGGCCCCGAGATAGGCTATCGTCACCAGCAGATGCCCCACGGTGATATGCCCCTCCAGAACCCGCAGTGCGCCGACCGTCAGCGTCAAAGCCGTTCCGCCTGCGGTGACGGTGCCGACGATCAGCCCGAACAGCGTCTCCTTGTTCGTCAGCCGGAGGCGCGCTTTCAGGGCGTGCTGCCCCTGCTCCTCATAACGCCGTGACTCGTCCGCCTCACGCACAAACGCCTTGATCAGCGGCAGCGCGTGGAACACCTGCTCGGCGCGCACCATGATGTCCGACTCACGCTCCAAAACCTTCTGCGACTCCGCTTCCAGTGGGCCGAGGTAGTAGCGGACGCAGGTTGCCAGCGCGGGCACGACCGCCAGAGCGAGCAGTGCCAGAATATAGTCCAGACGCCACAGGATGAAGAACATCAGAAAGAGGTTGAGCAGGGAGCCGATCAGCGGCAGTCCCCCGCTCACGACCAGAGCGTCTACGCTGTAGGTGTCGTGGTTGAGACGAAACAGCTGGTCGCCAGTGGGCTGCGCCTGATGGGTCTGCAGGGAGAGCCTCTGATAGTGGTCGAACAGTTTCTCGCGCAGACGGTAGACACTGCCCTGCCCGGCGGCGACTTCGATGCGGGCGCGTATCAGATCCACGATCCCGCCGAAAATATGCAGCCCCAGGCTGGCGACTCCGAAGACGACGACCAAGGTGACAGGGCGGGTAAGACCGAGACGCTGCAGCTGCTGCGCGACGAAGGGGGAGGGGGGCCTGTTCCCCAGAACGTGGTCCACCAGATACTGCAGAGGCCAGGGCATCGCGACGGCGATCAGTGTGCCGGCCAGCGTCAGCAGGAAGATCGTCACCAGCGCGCGCACCGAAGGCTGCGCGATCTGAAACAGCCGCCGAAACACCGTCCCGATAGGCAGAGGGATCTCGGGCTTAGGAGGCATTGTTGTCTCCGTTGCGCCGATACCGTTTACGGCGCGGCGTATCCTCCGGCGTAAAGGGCGACAGGCCGAGCGCGGCAGCGGAGTTCTCGACCGCCTCCTGCACGCATCCGGCCAGGTAGGTGCCCTGCCACCAGACGAGGCTCCCGCCCAGCAGCAGCAGGACGCCGCCGATCGCAGGCAGCCAGACATGGATCGTAAACGCGAGCAGCAGACCGACCACTCCCAGCCCGAGCGTCGCTTTGGAAAACTCGCTGAGGCGCAGGCGATAGAGGATTCGGAAGAGACCTCCTGCTTCGCGTGCCGTCGTGATCTCCACCTTGGTCCAGGGATGGCAGCGTACCGTGAAATCCCAGCCTGACCAGCCGGTATCCGTCTGTACACCCCAGATCGGCATTTCGAGCGCATGGAACAGGCCGTCGAGCAGCGCGATCCGATCCCGCTCATGCCAGTGCATGTCGTAGAAGACGGTGCTGGCGCTGCGCAGGACACGCCCCCGGCTGCAGCGCCGCATCATCATGCCCGAATCCGGGCGAGGCAGGTGCGGTGGGAAGATGCGCCACCGATACCGACGCCAGCTGCGCACCAGCGGCTGTGTCAGGCACATCAGTGCGATCAGCAGCCGTGCCTGAGGGCCGTTGTATTTGCGCGGCACGATCGCCTGGGCCGCCCGCAGCAGAGAGACGCCAAGGGAAGCAGCCAGCATCACGCCGGTGAGAACGAAGAGATGGTGGTAACTCAGCCCGACGAGCAGCGACAGCCCCAGGATCATCCACCACTCGAGCGTGTTCGGCAGCAGCGGCCAGTAGGAAGTTACCGGCTGATAAAGCGTCTGAAAAAGGCCCGCGCCGAACACACCAGCGTAGATGATGGGCTGTCCAAGGCGCAGGCCGGGCAGAGAGCCACCGTACATGCTGCCTTCCCATTTGCTCTCGCCGCGCATGTTGAACCGCTCGGGATGGTCGTACGAGAGAATGGCCTCGGCCTCGCCATAGCCCATCTGCTGCTTGAAATAGGCTTTTACCGTCTGGCGGCGATGATGCCAGACGAACGCGCCCGGAGCGAAACTCACCCACATTCCGGCCTGCTGGAGCCGCCAGCAGATATCGACATCGTCGCCTGCCTTGCGGTAGATGGGATTGAAACCCTGGAGATCTTCCAATGCCGATTTCCGGAACGCCATATTGCAGCCGGGGATATGCTCCGCCAACTGATCGCTTGCGAGGACATGGGTGGGCTGTCCGGGTGAGGCGGCGATACAGGCTGCCAGCCAGCCGTCGTCGGGCGTCAGGTTGGGACCTCCCACTCCTGCAGCGCCGGTGCGCTGAAACTGATCCACCAGATGTGTGAGCCAGTTGGGGTCGGCGAAACAGTCCGAATCGGTGTAGGCAACAATCTCCCCGCCCGCCGCCTGCAGGCCGACGTTACGCGCCACACTCAGCCCGCAGTTCGGCTGCCGGATCGTCTGAACGGTGGGAAACTGTGCCGCAATTGCGGGGGTGTCGTCGGTCGAACCGTCGTCCACCAGGATAATCTCGTAGTCCGGATAGTCCAGTGCGAGCAGTGAGCGCAGGCACTGTTCCAGCGTGCTGCCCCCGTTGTAGGAGCAGACGACGACCGAGACCTTCATCGTCTCCTCCAGCAGCTGCGCCGGGGACTTGCTGAACACGCCGCCGACGGCATAGTAGCCGGGTTTGGGGAGGCGCTCCCGATCGGTGATCCCAAACGCCCAGTCCTCGATTTGGAAGCCGTGGGTATGCCAGTCATCGGTCCAGGAGAAGACGAACGCGCCGGCCGCCCCGAGCCGCGCCGCAGTGGTGAGATGGCTCTGCAGGAACTCCGCCTGCTCGCCTTCCTCGTGCCGCAGAGTATCCATCCCGAGTTCGCCCAGCAGGAGCGGGCGGTCCCCGATACGGTTCATCAGACGCACGAGATAACGGCGAAAAACCTCCGGGTCGTGCAGGTAGACGTTGAACGTCGCGAAATCCAGGAACGAGAGGTCGAGATATTCGGTGGAAGGGAAGTTCGCGTAGGTCGCGAGCGCTTCGGGGTCGTGCTGCTTGCTGACGTCGTAGAGCTCCGCCAGGAACTTCTCGACGCGCTTCGCACCCTGCCAGCGCACGATGTCCGGCGCGATCTCGTTGCCGATACTGTAGGCGAAGATACTGGAGGAGCCGTGCCCGCGCTGCACCGCGCT
>JAYTGR010000166.1:0-6815 GCA_043733205.1 Chthonomonadaceae bacterium | reverse complement strand
GAGAAACAGGGTAAGCCGGACGAGGCTCTGCCGCTCTGGACGAAGATCGCAGACGACGGCGCCAAGAATCTCTACACTTCCGAAGCTCTGCTGCGCGTTGGCAGCGCCCTCCTGAAAGCGGGGAAGTACGACGAGGCGCGGCAGCGGTGCGAACGTCTGCTCTCCGACGATCCTAAGAGCCCCTTCGCTGTCGAAGCCCGGTTCAATCTCGGCAGTGCGCTCTACAACCTGGACCGGCCTGCGGATGCCGCCACTGCCTTCGATGCCGTGGCGAACGACAAGGCTGCCGGAGCCTACATACCGACCGGTCTCTACTGGGCGGGAGTGGCTTACGACAAAGCCGGCAAAAAGCCGGAAGCGATCCAGCGTCTCGATAAACTCGTCATGCTGTTTCCCCAGCATGAACTCGTCAAAAAAGCGAAAGTCCGTCTCGCCGCGCTCAAAGCGGTCGCCGGTCAATAATGTCAGGAGACCATCTTCATGCACTTGCCTCAAATATTCGGTCATACGCTGATCGCGGAGCTGTTCGATAAGGCGGGCTGGGTCGCCATCCCGCTCGGAATCTGTTCGATCCTGGCGCTGGGCGTGTTCTTCGAGCGTATGTACACCTACTCGCGCCTGCGCCGGACCGAGGATACCGCATTCCAGGCGCTGCAGACGGCGCTCCTGAATGGGGATACCACACGGATCGCCGATCCTGCCCTCGCGTCAGCGCCGGTAACGCATATCCTGAACACGCTGAACTCCCTGCGCGGCGTCAGCCCGGAGGCGATGCAGCAGGCCGCCGACATCGCCTACGGCGTGCAGCGTCTGCGCCTGCGCCGCTACCTGAGCACGCTGGCGACCATCGGCAACATCGCGCCGTATATCGGGCTGTTCGGGACCGTGCTGGGCGTTCAGGCCGCGTTTGCGACGCTCTCCAGCAGCGGAGCCGGTGCGGACAAGATGTCGGGCGGTATCTCCGAGGCGCTGAGCGCCACCGCTCTGGGGCTGCTGGTCGCCATACCTTCCGTCATCGCCTACAACTTCCTGCTCGGGGAGCTGCAGAAACATCTGCTGCAGATCCAGGGGCATGTCGCGCACCTGATGCCGCTGCTGCATACGCCCGCTGTGCGTGAGAGAGAGAGGGTCTGAGATGCACGGAGGCAACGCGGAAGAAGACGAGCCGATGTCGCAGATGAACCTGATCCCGCTGATCGACATCGCGCTCACCATGCTCATCATCATGATGGTCACGACGGTGTTCATTAAAAAGCCCGGCGTCAATCTGACTCTGCCGGAGACCGCGACCCGCGAAGGCGCCCCGGAGACCCAGAAAGATCTGACGATCTATCTCAATACCGACGGCAAAATGTATGTCGATGCGAAAGAGCAGACCGCCGTGCAGGTGCAGGGACTGCTCAAGACTACGGCGACGAAGAACAAAGATGCGCGGGTGCTGGTGAAAGCCGACAAGGCTGTCATGTATGTGAAGGTGATGGAGGTCATGGATATGGCGCGCCAGGCGGGCCTCACTCACATTACGCTTCCGACCGAACCGAAAAAGGATCTCCCCGCGAACGCATCTCCGTAATTCGTGGCTCTCAGGAAGAGGAACGTACAGGAAGAGGAACGTAACGATGCGAGTGGAAAAGCGATGGATTGAAATCCTTCGCTAGGGCCTTCGGCCGAAGGCCCGCCTGAGCGGACACGCTGCCTGTGCATCGCTGTCTGCTTTGGGGCTCTCAGGAAGAGGAATGTAACGATGCGAGTGGAACGCTGGTACTGGCTGGCCGCATTTTGTCTGGTTTCCCTCGGTGTGCATATCGGGATGACACGGATCGGACCGGCCTATAATCTCCCGAAGGCGAACGAGAAGCCGCAGGAGATGGAGGTGGCGCTGCAGCCGATTCCGGAGCCGGAAAAGAAGCCGGAGCCCAAACCGCTGCCGAAACCCAAGCCGGTCGTGAAGCTGCTGCCGAAACCTCAGCCAGCGCGGAAGGTGACTCTGGGGAGACGGATGGTGGCTGCCGTGAAGCCGACCCCACGCCCCATCGTCGTGGCGCGGAAGACGGAACCGATGGCCGTGCCGAAGCAGCCGCTGCCGATCGCCCCGACGCCGAAAGAGACGGTGAGCGGGGGAATCAAAGCGATCGAAAACGAGAAGCCAGTTGCACTGGGCACGCCGACTGCCCTCAGAACGGCTGCGCCCTCTCTGCCGCATCTGGCAGCCGCACACCGCGAATCGAACGTCGGAGGAGGCACGCCCTCGCCCTCGGTCGTTCCGGATGGCAGGGGCGGCGCCTCCGGCCCCGAAGCGCCGCCAGAGGACGTGCTCTACAATGGCGGCGGCAAGGGCGGCAGGCTGCTTCCAAAAGAGGCCCCTGCCATCGGAGGCGGAGGCGGGGCTTCGATCCTCTCCGTCAACAATCCGCTGGCGAAAGACGTGATCGCCGAAGACAAGCCGGGTGCGGGGCCGGGCAGCGGCGGCAATGTGGGAACCGGGACCGGAGGCGGAGTCGGCTTTGCGCGCGGCAAAGGCATCGGAACCAGTCCGAGCGGCCGCCTGCCCCTCGCTTCGCTCTCGAACGCCACGGGCAGCGGCAACGGGAACAGCAGGGGAAGCGGGGCCGGGACTCGCCCGCCTGGAGGCGGACACGGCACCGGTTCGGACCTGCCGGGAACCGGCGGCGAAGGACTTGGCTATGGGCGCGGTAAGGGCGTCGGAATCGGCAGCGGCAGCGGTGCAAGCGTCGGAGAAGGCACGGGCGGCAGCGCATTCGCAGGGAAGGGTTCGCCCTCCTTCGGCGACATCGGCGGACTGCTGGCAGGAGACCGCAACGGGGGCGGCGGGCTGAACGGCGGTGTCGGCGGGCGCGGCGCGGGCGCCTCCAACGCGGGCAGTTTCGGCTCGAAAGAGCAGATCCCGTTCGCGCTCAAAGGGGATATCTACTTTCTCGATTCCGGCAGCGCGCATCTGCCGGAAGATTTCAAGAAGCTGAAATCCGTCGGCAGTATCTACACGCAGAGCCTTAACATTCCTGCGCGCCGGTTCGACAGAGGCTTTCCCGGCGTCACAGACCGCTTCGAATGGTTCGCAATCGACTACAACGGAGAGTTCCGGGTTGGCTCTCCCACCCGGTACCAGTTCTATCTCACTTCGGACGACGGCTCGAAGCTTTTCATCGACTCGAAACTCGTGATCGATAACGATGGCACCCACGGCGCTCGTATGAGAGAGGGTAGTATCAGCCTCAAGCCCGGCAGACATACGATCGAAGTGCAGTATTTCCAGGGACCGCGATACGAAGTGGCGCTGGTGCTGAATATCAAAGCCGAAGCGGAATGACGCCGGGAGGCAGGGCTGCTATGCCCGCTGACGTTTCGGGAGGCAGGGGACAGGAGAAAAAACGCAATGCGTTTTGAACGCTGGTACTGGTTGATCGCTTTTTGCGTGGTGTCGTTCCTCGTTCATATCGGGATCGTCGCGGAGGGGCCCGCCTTCGGCTCGTCGAGCCCGAAAGTGCGCGATGCCGAGATCGTCGTCTCCCTGCAGCCCGAGAAAGCTCCTGCGGCGAAACCGGACGTCAAGCCGCCTTCCCCTCCCACGCCTATTTCGCATCCGGAGGCCAAGGTTCCGGCGCCTGCGATCACAAAAGCGGCGCTCAAAAACGCAGTGTCGCATGCCAAACTGGCCGCCATCGCGAAGACGCCGCGTGAGCATGTCCGCACAAACGCCGCTCCGGCCGCAGGCAGTCTCTCCTTCCCCGACGATAAGCCCGCTCCGCTGGGCCTCCCGACCGCTCCCAGGAATGCAGCCCCGCCGCGCACGCATATCGCCCTGAACAATGCGCACGCCGGCGGCGGGACGCCTTCACCGTCGATTATTCCAGGGGGAAAAGGCGGCGCGCCGGGGCCGGAAGCTCCCCCGGAAGAGGTGCTGTTCACCGGCGGCGGCAAGGGGGGCAAAGATCTGCCCAAGGCCGCGCCTTTGACCGGCGGCGGGGGCGGCAATTCGATCCTCTCGGTGGAGAATCCGCTGGCGAAAACCAGCGTGCCTGAAGAGAAGCCCGGCGCGGGGCCGGGCACAGGCGGTAATCTGGGCGCAGGCAGCGGAGGCGGCGTCGGCTTCGCCAAGGGCAGAGGCATCGGCACGAACCCCAACGGCAAAGTGGCTGTCGGCTCCCTCTCCAATCAGGCCGGACAGGGCAACGGCAATGCCAGCGGAGACGGTGCGGGAACCCGCGCCCCCGGCGGCGGTCACGGCACGGGCGCGGAACTGCCCGGCACCGGGGGCGAATCGACGACCGGCTATGGACGCGGTAAGGGCACCGGAGTCGGCAGCGGCGCAGGCAGCGGTACGGAAGGCACGGGAAGCCCGTCGTTCGGAGATGTGGCCGGGCTGCTGGGCGGCAAAGGCCGGGGAGGCGGAGGAACCGGGCAGGGCGGGGGCGGAGATGCCGGCCGAGGCGGCGTCTTCGGAGCGAAACCCCGCGCCGACAGCAAGGGTGCCGTGCATATCGTCTATGTCCTCGATGTCTCCGGCAGCATGAGAGATGGCAACAAGATCGGCAAGGCGAAAGAGGTGCTCAAAGAGGCTCTGCTCGGGCTGAAGGACGGCGATACTTTCAATATTGTGAGCTTCAGCCGGGAGATACACCGCCTCTATGTGGATATGCTGCCCGCCGATCCTAACATCATTCAATCTGCTGTGGACTACGTGGACAGATTGCGGCTCAACGATGGCACCAATATGTCGGGAGCGCTGGATGTCGCCCTCAAATTCGATCGCGCCACGCAGATCTATCTGATGTCGGATGGCGAGCCGAACTTCGGGATACAGGATCCTCAGGAGCTGCGCGACTTCATCCGCGATCACAACAAAAACAATATTCGTATCTCGACCATGGCGCTCTGTCTGGGCGAGAAGTACCCTGGCGAACGCTTGATGCGCGGCATCGCGACCGACACCACAGGCACCTACAGCTACGTCAATATGAAATTGATCCGATAGCACGGATGGACCGATAGAGCTTCCAGGAGGAGAAGATGCGCTTACTTCCTTGTCTCATGGTATTGTCAGGGTGCTTTCTGGCCGCTCCGTCGCCGTCCCAGGCGCCTCAGCCGCATTTCCTCGATGTTCCCGACTCGAAGACGCCGATCGCGGGCAGCTTCACTCTGCATATCGGCGCGGAAGCGTCGTCACGCACCCGCCCGCTGCCTCCGCCCTCCAAAGCAGGGAGCGGCCGCGTGACAGTCTATCTGGATGGCAGCCTGTTCCTGAGCGAAGAGACGCCGCTGACCTACGCCTGGGATACACGCGCGGTGCGGAATGGACAGCACACCCTGCTGCTGCGCTGGCTCAATCCGGCGGACCGCACCGAACGGACTCTCGAAAAAATCACGCTGCTGATCGCAAACGACAGCCCTCCTGTCGCGCCCGTGGAACCACGTAATCCTGCCGCTGCACCCGCAGAAGTGCACAGCCCGAATGCCGCGCCTGCGGCAGGGCGCACACGGTATATCGAGCGTAATTTCGGCAGTCCGTCCGGCGCTGCGGTCGCGCCCGAACGGCGTGTGCTCGCCACCCTGCACCCGCAGCAGGTCCGCCTTGTGCCCACTCCGAACGCGCATCCGCTGGACGCCCACGCCACGGCGCTGAACCTGGTCGGTGACCGGCTCTGCATCGGGCTTCCGGACGGCAGCCTGACCTTTTACGACTGCAAACATCATCAGGGACAGACGCTCCGCCTGCCTCAGCCGACCGGCAAAGTGGTCTCCATACAGAGCGATGCCAAGACGATCGTGTGGCTGACCGACCCGACGTCCGCTCCTGTGACAGATTCTGGGACCGATGCCTCCAGCCCTGTGCGCGATTCGGAGCCGCCCGCCCTGCGCCAGCTCTTTCTCTATCGGCCTGCCGATCGGACGCTGACCGTCTTCTACCTTGCCGAGGCCAACGCGTTCGCCTCTACCACGCGTGTCACTCCCTGGCAGTCCGGCGTTGCCCTTTTTGCCGAAAATGCGAGCGGTCTGCTCGATCCCAGCACCGGAGAGATCGTCAATCTGGAGTCGCAGCTGCCGGCAGGATCGACCGACAGCGCCTCGCGTTACTCCACGCTCTATCTGGTCTCCGAGGGCGCCGACGGCCTGCTGGTGCGCGAAGACACCCGTCTCGACGATGCGGTGGGCGGCTCCGGGGATGTCTCCCGGCTGCGGCTTTCGCTGTGGCGCTGGCACGAATCCGCCTGGACCTCCGCCGGAATCTTTCTTTCGTCGGCCACCGACACCTGGCGGCTCGTTCCCCTGGCCGTCACCCCGCAGGGCGTCTGCTCCTTAGAAAATAAGAGCGCACTGCATGTGGGGCTCACTGAGGGGCTGGGGCAGGCACAACCGCTGTCGCTGCCGTTTCGAGACTATTTCAAGAATCAGAGCGCGCAGGTTGCGCTGAGGGAGAAACATCTCTGGACGACCGATGGCGCGGTTCTCTACCACACCGACCTCGACAAGACCACCTCGGACGCCTTTCTGCCCTGGAACGAGAAAGGTCTCCGCATACAGGCGTTCGCGGCCGAAAAGGAAGGCGTCTGGCTCGCCACCAACCGCGATGTGCGCCATCTCTCTCTGAACAAACCCGACCCCACCCACGGCTACGCGGGGCTCATCAAGTTCCGATTAGGCGCAGCGGCCTCTGCGCCTGCGCGGCAGAAAGATCAGCAGCTGGCCAGCGTGATCGCGGAGTGGCAGGGCGCGCCGTATCTGTGGGGCGGCAGCACTAAAAAGGGCACGGACTGCTCCGGCTTCGTCATGTCGGTGCATCAGCAGCTGGGTATTTC
>JAYTGR010000165.1:0-6830 GCA_043733205.1 Chthonomonadaceae bacterium | reverse complement strand
CTGCCATTTCAATGGCGAGAGGCAGGCAGTCGATCATGCGGACGATCCGCTGTGCGGTCGCACCGTCCGGCAGACAGGGAGACAGAGCCATCACACGTTCCGCGCACTCCATAAACAGGGTCGTGGCCGCGTGCTCTGAAAGCGGAGACACCCGGCAGCATACTTCCCCCTCCACTCCCAGCGCCTGACGGCTCGTCGCAAGTATTTTGAGATCAGGACAGGTCCGCAGCAGCGCCTGCGCCAGGCAGGCCACCCCTTCCGTCAGCTGCTCACAGTTGTCCAGCAGCAGCAGCAGCGACCTGGTGCCAAGATGCTGCTGGAGCAGAGAAACCCATTCTGCACCGGTGCGCGATGTCACCCCCAGCGCACGCGCCACCGTTTGAGGCACGAGTGTACCCTCTGTAAAGGGCGCGAGATCGACGAAGTACGCGCCGTCTGTAAATTGGCCGGAGACTCTATCCGCGACGCAGACTCCAAGCCGGGTTTTGCCCACGCCGCCCGTTCCTGTAAGCGTGACAAGCCGCGTATCGCCCGTCAGCATGGAGACGAGCCTTTCTGTCTCTGCTTCGCGTCCGACAAGGCGATTGAGGAGCAGCGGCAGGCGGCTGAGAGAGGGCGCTGCGCTGCGGCGTTCGAGGGCAGGCAGGCGCGGACTGTGCTGCGAGCCTCCGCTGCCGCTGCCTGCACTCTTCGGTATCGCCTCGTACAGAGTCAGGGTTTGCGCGTCCGGCTCCCCTAACTGGTTTTCATGCAGAGCGAGCCGAAATCTGCGGAAGGTCTGCACGGCCAGCAGATTCTCGCTCATCGCGCTGTAGGTCTGCATCAGCGTACGGACAGTCGTCTCGCGGTAAGGGTCCAGCGTGAGAAGCCTGCTTAGCCAGTGCGCTGTGGCCGGAAAGTCGCCGCCTGCGGCCGCCTGCGCGGCGAGGCGCTCCAGAGCCGTACAGAGAGCCTCTTCACACGCGGCGCGCCTGGCGGCAATGCTCTCCGCAGCGTCCTCCTCCAGCAGAGGGCCGCGATAGACACGCACCGCTTTCTCCCACTGTTCGCCTGCGATGGCGGCATCGAAGGCAGCCAGATCACACGCGGCTCCCCGAATATCGAACTGAAGCGTGCGTGGCGTCGGCGAGAGGATACGATGCGCCTCGGACCCAAGTGCGCGGCGCAGGTCGGTCAGATTGCGCCGCAGGTTGTATAAGGCCTGCGGCTCGCTGCTGTCGGGCCAGAGCGTTCGGGACAGCCATTCCCGTGAGACGCAGGCGTCTCGCTGCAGGATGAGCAGCGCAAAAAGCCTCTGCCCGGCGCGCGAACGCATAGGAGGCAGCCTCTGCCCGTGAAGCCGTATCTCGAAACTGCCGAACAGGTGTATCTCTAACGCTGCGGGCGGCTGTGGCGCCAAATAAGAATGTTCCATAGCACACTTCTTACTCTCTCTTAAAATAGTCGATGCGATTGCTGCTTCATAGTAATCTGCGTGTTTCCGGATGGCGGCGTATATTTCCTCTGTTTCGGCAACGGTTTCGGCAACGCTCGTGTGCGAGAATGAGACGGACTATACAAAACCGCCCCCTTATGAACCTAAAGCAATGGAAAGACAATCGCAATCGAAAAGGAGAGAGTATGCAACGAAGCCGTATCCGCTTCCTGAGTCTCCTCGGCGGCGCTGTTCTGGCCGGCGAGCTTATACTCGCCAGTCAGATGCCCGTCAGGAGTGATCCGCCGCCGCCCCCGGCCACCCTGATAACTGCCAACCGGTTCGGGCTGTCTAAAACCGTGTTTACAGACGGCGCTTTCTTCGACCAGAGCAATCCCTTCTTCAAAGGGGTTGGAACCAACGGGCGGGCCTGCGTCACCTGCCATGTGGCTCAGGACGGCTGGACCATCACTCCCTACAGCGTTCAGCTGCGGTTTTTGCTGTCGGGGGGCCGCGATCCGATCTTTAGCGCGTTTGACGGCACCAATGCGCCGGATGCCGACCAGTCCGATTTCTTCGCCCGTTACAATGCCAGCACCCTGCTGCTCACCAAAGGACTGATCCGCATCGGCATCGGCATCCCCGCCAATGCGGAGTTCACGCTGGCAAATGTGGACGATCCCTATGGCTACGCTTCCGCTTCGGAACTGTCGCTGTTCCGACGCCCGATCCCGACGGCCAATCTGCGGTTTCTGACGGGCGTGATGTGGGACGGACGCGAATCGACGCCGCTCACGGCAACCCTGCCCGTGGGAATAACTGCGCTTTCGGACGCGGCTAACCGGTCCAATCTGCTTGCGGACCTGGCGCATCAGGCCAATGACGCAACGCGGGGGCACGCGCGCTCTAATCGCGACCTGACCCCGGAGGAGACGCAGGCGATCGTCCGCTTCGAGCTGTCTATCGTTGCAGCCCAGGAGGTGGACTTCAAGGCCGGCTCACTGGACAGTCTGGGCGGGGCAGGCGGGGCGGACGATCTCGACGCGCAGGACTTCTATGTTTCCATTAACGACGTGCTGGGCGCGGATCACTTCGGCAATGCCTTCAACCCTGAGGCCATGCATGTCTATGATGGCTGGGTGCAGAACCGTAACCCGAAGCGCGCGCAAATAGCGCGGGGACAGGCGCTGTTTAACTCCAAGCCCATCAATATCACGGATGTGGCCGGCCTGAACGACGATCTGCATCTGCCTGTGATCCACGGGACATGCACCACATGCCACGACTCGCCGAACGTGGGCAATCACTCTGTCGCGCTGCCCATCAACATCGGCCTGACGGACGCTTCGCGGCGCACATCCGATATGCCGCTGTACACGCTCCGCAACCTCCAGACGGGCGCAACTACGCAGACGACCGATCCGGGCAGAGCCCTGATCACCGGCAAATGGAAGGACATCGGAAAGTTCAAAGGCGCGATTTTGCGCAATCTGGCAGGCCGCGCGCCGTACTTCCACAACGGTCTGGCCGCAGATTTGAACGCAGCGGTAAACTTCTACGACACCCGTTTCGGCATCGGCTTCACGCCTCACGAGAAAGGCGATCTGGTCGCCTTCCTGAAAACCCTCTGAGTGTTCGCCGGATGTAGGCCAGGCGCTGACCGACATCCGGTGCCGGAAAGGAAGGGATCAGCTTGTGAAGTCAGACACAATCCGAATCCGACGTACACAAGGATTGTTCGACTGTCTTGGCGAAGTAAAGCCTGACCGCTCACAGTCGAGTCGGTTTTCTATTTCCCCTGAAGGAGAAATGTCATGCTTTCCCATGTGAAGTTGACCTGGAGTATTGCTGCAGTCACGAGCCTTACGCTGGCTGCGCTCACTATTTCCGGCTGCGGCGGCTCCGACAGCAGTACGAACAATAGTTCCGGTCTGCCCGGCAGCCGGGCTACAATGGATCAGGTCCAGGCAGGCCGTCTGCTGGTTCTCAGCAGCGGCTGCGGCGACTGTCACAGCCAGGGCAAAGTCGACCCCTCCGACCCGGCATGGATGGCCGGTTCCGCAGGCACCAATGTCGCGCCCGGCGACACCAATCTCGGCCCGTTCGGACAGTCCCACGCGCCGAATCTTACCCCCGATCCCACTCAGGGCAGTCTCATCCACTCTACAGACCGGCAGGTGTTCAATGTGCTGCGATGGGGTCTTGATCCCGGTGATGTGCGCACCGATAAAGTGATTAATTCGAACACCGATTTTCCGCCTGCGCCGAAGTATGTCGCGCCTCCCATGCCATGGCCGGCCTTTCGCCATAAATCGGACGCTGAACTGTGGGCTATCGTGGCCTATGTCAAACACGGATTGAAGCCCAATCCTCATGCGGTCCCCCCGTCCACCGTCTCGCCCGACGGCTGGGCTGGGCTGTATGCCCAGTCTCTCGGCCCGTATCCGGCCCCAGCCTTTCCCACCGGTGCAGAACAGTTCACCCCCTGAAAGCCGTTCTCGTTTCTCCTGACTGCCGACTGCTCAGTCTCGCCGCATGAATCAAAGCACCTCTGCTGAAGAGGTGCTTTGTTCATGCGGCCTGCAAAATACTGGTGCGATCCTGGTTCTATATCGCATGCGATTGCGGGTAGAATCACGCTATGAAAACTACTGGATCACGAGCTGGAATAAATGCGGCGCTGCCTCTTGTGCTGAGCGCCGGCGCTCTGCTGTCGGCTGCCCTGCCGCCTGCGGTGAAACCGCCTTCTTTCGTGCAGGCCGCTTACCTGTAGACGCAGGCGACAGACACCAGCCTGAGCGGCAATGGCGACTGGGGGATGTACAGGGCGTGGCTCGGGGTCTCGAAGCTGGGAGCCGAGTCCGATCCCGGCGGATGGGGAACCTGGGCCGACACCACGGAAGGCTGGAACAACGACAAGTGGGGCGAGCAGCCGGACGCAGTCACCCAGCAGAAAGCCTGGACGAACAGCATTCGTCCCAGGATCCAGTGGTTCGCCGATTTCGCGTCGGCAGCCAATCCCTTAAAACGCAGCGGCGCTATTCCCGGCAGGAGCGTCCCTCTGATCGTCGGCGAATGGGGACTGTGGCAGGTGGCTGCGGGCGGACCGGGAGCCGGCGGAGACGATCCGTCGTACATTCAGAATATGTACGACTGGATGACCTCCCATAACGTGTACATGGAGAGCTGCTTCGAAACCCCTGCCGACGGAGTGTCCACGCTCTGGCCAGGCGGCTATCCCAAGGCCGGCAGCGGCGACCATTCCTGGGGCGCGGCAGGCTCGCCGTACCCGAGATCGGCGGCGAAGTACCGTCAGCTGTTCGGCGGGCCGAACCCGGCACAAGGCGTCCCAACAGCGGGCAGTAAGCTCAAATGAGGGCAGAAGCGGGACAGGCATTTCGACAGGGTGAGAAATGCATTCTCGCTCCGCTCGATTTTCACAATCTATAGATAACGATCAACCCGAGAGTGGAGCTGTCAATGCTAACCCACCCATGGCACGTTCGACTGCTGCGCGGATTTACGGCTCAGCAGGGACCAAAAGTGATACGGCGGTTTCGGACCCAAAAGACCGGGGCGCTGCTGGCTTATCTCGCCTTTTTTATAGGTCGCTCCCATGGACGGGAAGAACTGGTCGATCTGTTCTGGCCGGACAGCGACAGAGAATCCGGCCGTGCAAGCCTGCGTACGGCGCTTGCTTCTTTACGCCGCCAATTAGAGCCTCCCGGCACCCCCGCTAACAGTGTACTGCTCGCCGACCGCGCTCATGTCTGGCTGAACCCGCAAGCTATCCATACGGATGTTGCGGAGTTCGAATCGGCTCTGCAGAATTCCTTCTCCCCAGTCTCTCTGGAAGGACGACTGCAGGCACAATGCCATGCTATCGAGCTTTACAAAGGTGAGCTTCTCCCAGGATACTATGAGGAGTGGATATTTGCGGAGAGGGAACGACTGTCAGCGGCGTTTCTGGAACTGGCGGAGGAGACCGTCCGAATATGCGAACAGATGGGAGATCTGGAGCGCGGTCTGGATTATGCGCGCCGTTGGGCTGCTGCCGACCGTTTCGATGAAAAGGCGCATGGCGCGATCATGCGTCTTTACCTCGCGATGGACCGCCCCACAGACGCTTTACGCCAGTTCGAGGAACTGGACAGACTCCTGCAGCTGGAACTGAACGTATCGCCCTCTGCTTCCCTCTGCGCCCTTGCGGAGCGTGGGCGCCTCAGTCTCACCTCCAATGCCGGCAAGCATAAACCTCCGAATGCAGTCTCCGCCCCGCGTATACGCCGGCTTTCGGTGCGTCGGCGCCCGCAGCCTCTGTCTTCCATCTTTCCAAAAGCGCGTCTCGATCTGCCTCTGCCACTGACGCGCTTTTTTGGGCGGCATACGGAAATCATGGCCCTCCAGCAGATCCTGGAAACAGGCTGTTCCATGTCCGATCCGACACGCCGCTCCCGCTCTGGCGCACGCCTCGTTACTTTGACCGGATCCGGGGGGACAGGAAAGACACGCACAGCCATAGAGGTTTCTGCCGGCCTGACGGCCCGATTTACCGGTGGTGTGATCTTTGTGCCATTGGCGGACACTGCGGACCCACGGCTGATTGTAAAGGCGATTACCGAGGCGCTGCGTCTGCCGCCCGTATCGTCCCAGGAGCCGCTGGAGCAGCTTGTCGAAGCTCTGTCCGGAAACCCCGTTCTGGTCGTGCTGGACAATTTCGAGCAGCTGCTTAGCCCCCTGTCGGCCGCAGGCGAAGGTGCCTCGCCCGAAGCTGGACCGGAAGCTGTCCACACAATGCTTGTGCGTATGCCTAATCTCTCTTTCCTGGTGACCTCACGGCAAAGGCTCGATGTAGAAGGAGAACAGGAGTATGCCCTGCACCCTCTGCCGACCCCTAATCGACCGGGGAGCGCTGAGCGTCTGCTTGAGTTTGCCAGCGTACAGCTCTTTGTCGACCGGGCACAGGCGATGCGGGCAGATTTTCAGCTGACGGAGCGTAATGTCGAGACCATCGGGAAGCTGTGCGAAAAGCTGGAGGGGATACCGCTGGCGATCGAACTCGCGGCAGGCTGGACCGGCGTCCTGTCACCGACGCAGATCCTGGAACGACTGTCCCACCGATTCGAGCTTCTGGTCAGCAAACGCAAGGGAGTCGCGGCGCGGCATCAGACACTGCACGCCGCCCTGGATTGGAACTATAAACTGTTCTCCCCGGATCTGCAGCGGTTCTTTGCACGCCTGTCTGTCTTTCGCGCAGGGTGGACGCTGGAGGCAGCGCAGGCGGTCTGTGACGCGCCCAACGCCCTGGAGATCCTGGATATCCTGCATCATCGGTCTCTGGTAGTCACCGAGGAAACTTCCGATGGCGAAGCAACCCGAATGCGCTACCGGTTGCTGGAGACGCTGCGGGAGTTCG
>JAYTGR010000164.1:0-2422 GCA_043733205.1 Chthonomonadaceae bacterium | reverse complement strand
CCGCCACGTTGTCCACGGCGCGGCGCAGACGGAAGCGGAAGTGATCCCCTGCGGCCGGCGCAGTCGTCTGTCCGTTCTGGATTTTCGAGATCGGGAGGGTAAGGAGCGTCTGCACCATCCCAGCCGCAGTCACGGTATTGCAGGCGCCGGTCGCGCTGACTTCGTTCGCAGTCCCGTACGCCGGGAAGTTCTCCGCTGCCGGGGCCGGCAGATCGGTCGCGCCATCGAGCTGAAAAGAGCCCGCCCAGACTGCCGCCTGGCTCTGCTTCGGTCCCGCCCACGTCACCAGCGCCTTGATCCCTGTCGTTCCTGTATAGCCGTTCACACCGCGCGGCAGCACGCCGTCCCAGAGGGCATAACTGCTCTGCTGATGCCCCGTATCCTGTCCCTGAAACTGCAGGGTCGCGATGCCCTGCTGCCCGATTCCCATCGCCCGCTTCACGAGCGCTACCTGCCCGCCGTTCGGGACTTCCGTTTCGTTCGGCGTAAAAATCGCCAGAGTCGCATTGCTGGATGCCAAGGTTTATCTCCTCCGACCGCCGGTGAAGGCGGTCTCAATGCTCGATTCTGCCTGCCGCCCCGATACGGAGCAGGCAGGCAAGGGACTGCTAAATTGCCGTCAATAACGACCGCTCTGCCGGACATAGGTGCGCCGCCGCAGCGGACGCTGTACTTTGCGCTGAATACGCGCGTAGCGATTGCCGGAAAGAAACTGAACGCAGGCGCGGACCATACCCGCGTACTGCTGCCGATAGAGCTGGACTTTGGCCACGTCATCGCCCGCTACCCACGGCTCGCAGTGGAGAACGGCCGCCCGCAGCGCCAGGGCCTCGTGCCATGTCGCCGGAAAGGCCGGGACGTCGGTGTCGGTGGTCATCGGCGCGGCCTCCCGTGTACCCCGGATCGTCACCGTGTCGCCCGCCGTGGCCGGAGCCGGATGCAGGCGGATCTGATTGCTGCCCGGAAGCAGGAACCGCACCGGCTGACCGGGAGTGCGCTGCCACCAAAGCGGATCGGACGCATACTCGTCGCTCTCACTCGAGAGCGGCAGATCCTGCGGCGTCGTGGTCTGCGTGCGATAAGCCACCACACGCATCGATTTGAACAGGCGCGGAGCCGCCCCGATGTCGATCGCATAGAGCGCCTGATTGATGACCGACGTGATCGTCGCCTCTTCCTCGTTGAACTCCGTGTCCCAGCTGAAGTCCTGCAGACCTCGATTCACCAGCGCCTTCCAATCGGGAGCCGGCAGAGCCTCGCCCCAGCCGGCCTGTTTCGCCAGAAACGCCGCCCGCTGGCAGATCTCCGTAAACTGCATAATAGGTCGCTCCTTCGGCGTCCCCCAAATTCGCGAAAAACAGCGGATTTCAATCTCCCGCCGTCTCCACATTGGCGTATCGGACAGCGTCCTGCACATACTCCCGATACTGCGCCTCATACCGATCGAGCCGCTGCGACGCTTCTCCCTGCGCATAGACCTTGCCCTGGAAAATCGCCGCCTTCAGCGCGATGGCTTCGTGCAGCACATCGGGGATCGCCGGAACATCCGTGCCGCTGATCAGAAGTGCAGCCTCTGCCACCCCCCGCACCGTCACCGACACCCCCGCCGTTGCCGGGGCCGGAACCAGAGTCAGCGCATTGAACGGGCTGAAGGTGTAGCGAACCGGGGTTCCACTCGACTGCACCCGCCAGTCCGCCCGCAGATACCTCTCGAAGTCCTCCGAGGAGTGCCGTACCGGACTGTTCGCCCCCCCGCTGTCGTAGACCACATCCATCAGCCGACGCCACTGCCCGGTCAGCGTATAAGCCGCCTGATTCGAAACAGTGGCAACCGTCGTATTCGTGATCAGGCACTCGCCATCCCACGAAAACTGGATATAACCCTGATTGACCAGCGCCGCCCAGTCCGGCGCTGGAACCGCATCGGACCACCCTTCCAGACTCGCCAGAAGCTGTGCCCGAGCCTGAAGTTGTGCAAATGTCATCGATCTGCCTCATGCCTCCCTGACGCTTCCCTCCAGAGTGGCAGCAGCGTACGCAATGGTGCGCTTCCACACAAGTTGTATCGCAGGAAATGTGTCTGTCGCTGCCTGTCGCCTGTCTGCTCTCGCTTTGTCACCCTACGACCCCAAATTTGCATGTCTTGCATGTGTGCGCCCTAGATGCCCACTGGTGAGCTGGCCGACCCAGCGGGCATTCCAGTTGGTGATGGTGCGGTGCGGGTCCGGCTTCAGTTCGAACTTGGGGGCCATCGAAGCGCAGCGCAGCTTCAGGTACTTGGTGTTGATGAACAGCACCGTGTGCGCCGGACAGTGATCGTCCATAATGATATCCGCGCCCCGGAACTGCATCGAGTCGAACCCTGCATCCGCCAGTCCGCCCTTGGTGAAGCGCTGGAAGCCCTGCATAATGGCCATGAAGT
>JAYTGR010000163.1:0-6836 GCA_043733205.1 Chthonomonadaceae bacterium | reverse complement strand
ATCAGATCAATACCGATATTCAGACCGGGCATCAGTTTGGAATGCAGACGCTCGACAACAGCCTGCTCGATCTTGTTAAGCGGGATCTGGTCCACTATGAAGACGCTTATGCGAAGACTTCGAGCCCACTGGAGTTTCAGATTCGCGCGGAGCGGGCGGGTATCTCTACCGAAATGGGGAATTTGTGACGAGCCGGCCGTGTCCTGTTCCTGCGCTGCCGCCGAACGGGAATATGGCTGGGCTGAAACGGAATTGAAAGCACAACGGGAAACGGAGGCGAGCGTTGGTTCTCCTGGATGATCTGCTGGCAGCGTGCGTCTATAACGAAGGATCCGACCTGCACCTCAAGGCGGACAGTTCGCCCTTGATCCGTATCTATGGCGATCTGATGCCTCTGGACATCGATCCCATGTCGGCAGAGGAGGTTCGGCAGCTGTGTATGGCGCCTCTGTCCGACATTCAGAAGGCGCGTTTTCACGACGAGTGGGAACTCGATTTCGCCTACGAGATCGAGGGGCTGGCGCGTTTCCGCGGCAATATCTACGTGCAGCGCGGCAATGTCGGCGGCGCCTTCCGCGTCATCCCCTACGAAATCAAGACCCTGGAGGCGCTGCAGCTGCCGGACATCTGCAAACGTTTTGCGGAGCGGCCCCGCGGCCTGGTGCTTGTGACAGGTCCGGCAGGTTCCGGAAAGTCGACGACGCAGGCGGCTATGATAGACTATATCAACCGCAGCTTTCCGCTCCATATCATCACGATCGAAGATCCGGTCGAGTTCGTCCATACCGACATGCAGGCCCTCATCAATCAGCGCGAACTGGACACCGATACCCTCTCGTTTCCAAACGCGCTGCGTGCGGCCCTCCGGGAGGATCCGGATGTGATCCTGATCGGCGAGATGCGCGACCTCGAAACGATCAAACTGGCGATCACGGCAGCGGAGACCGGTCACCTTGTGTTCGGCACACTGCATACGACCGACTCCATTCAGACGGTGGATCGCGTGATCGACGTGTTTCCTGCCCACCAGCAGCAGCAGGTCCGGATGCAGATGTCGGCGAATCTGCTGGGAGTCGTCTCCCAAAATCTGGTTAAACGCCTGGACGGGCAGGGCCGCATCGCGGTGTTCGAGATCCTCGTGGCCATTCCGGCCGTCCGAAATCTCGTGCGTGAGGGCAAGACGCATCAGATCGGCTCGCTGATCCAGGTAGGCCAGCGCCACGGAATGGTTTCCCTCGACCAGTCGCTGGCGACTCTGGTCCTCAACAACGTGATCTCCTATGCGGATGCGGTCGCACGCGCCTCCAATGCTGCGGAGCTCCGCGCCCTGGTAGGGAAATAGGATTCCGGGCAGAAACAAGGCGTTCGGCGAGGCGCCGTCGAACCGCGTTAACCGATGAGATTGTGTTCGAAGAACGAGCTGACGCGATCGATATAGACCTCGCGATGCGCTAAAAAGGCCAGACAGTGGGGAGCGGTGGGGGCGATCCAGCGCTCCTTTGGCTCCTTTGCAGCGGCAAAAAGACGGTCCGACTCGCTCCTGGGGCAGGTCAGATCGAGGCCATCGGTTATCAGAAGCACGGGACGCGGACTGATCTGCATGATCTGGGCCTCCGGCGAGACGGCGGCGATATCCAGAGCCATCTCCTCCGCGCTGATCTGACGGCATGCCTGCAGGACGGAGCCCGCGAACGGCCCGAATGCGAACGCCAACCGCTGGCGGACGACCCGATCCAGAGAGGCGTACGAGGCCTCGGTTACGATGCAGCGCAGCGCCGGGGTTTGTGCTGCGGCCTGGATGACAGCCGCCCCGCCCATGCTCTCCCCTAAAGCGCCGATCGGCAGATCCTTCAGGTCGGCCCGCTGCTGCAGGAACGCGACAGACCCGAGCACGTCGTCCGTCTCTCTTGCGCCCAGCGTACAGAGATCGCCCTCGCTCAGACCACGGGCACGAAAATCGAACAGCAGCGTGGTAAAATGGTGTGCGTTCAGCATGACGGCTTTATCGAGCAGATTCGCTCGCGTACTCGTGTGGCCATGACACAGAACCACGACACCGCGTGGAGCCTGCGCAGGGACGATCCAGCCGGAAAGCTGGGTTTGGTCGGAGTGAGCGGACGGGAACTGGACGTCCTCATAAGGCAGACCGTAGTATTGCGGGGTCCGGCGGGGTGCAGAGGCACGCCGCCGCGTGCCGGCCCAGGTACAGACGCGTGCCATGGTAGTTTTCATGCTCTATTATACGCCGCCGATGCCGGGAAGGTGCAGGGCGGCTATCATTTCGCCGCAAATAGTGGACGCTATCGGGAATGGTCCCGAGTCGTCGTGGGAAAGGGAGAAAGCAGATGCCGGGATTAATGAACGGAAAGTGTGTGCTTGTCACAGGGCCGCGTAACAAATGGAGTATCGCCTGGCATACCGCGCTGTCGCTGCATCGGGAAGGGGCGAGACTGGCCTTCTCAGTGCTTGGAGAAGGTGAAGAGAGCAATGTCAGCAAACTGATGCGCGAAGCGGGCATCGAAGCGCCGATCGTACAGTGTGACGCCAGTGACGATGCCCAGGTAGCGGCGCTGTTCCAGCGTGTTGGAGAGGCATTCGACGGCAAACTGGACGGGCTCGTGCATGCGATGGCGTTCGCAAACTCTGCCGACCTGCGGGGCGAGTTTGGGGCGGTATCGAGCGAGGGGTATGCGCTTGCACATGAGGTGAGTGTCTATACTCTGCTGCGGATGACGCGGGCGGCGCGGCCTCTGCTGAACGCTGCAGGCGGCGGCAGCATCGTGACGCTTTCTTACCTGGGAGCCGAACGGGTGGTTCCGAACTACAATATCATGGGGGTGGCGAAAGCGGCTCTGGAAGCCAGTGTGAAGTATCTCGCCTACGATCTCGGACCGGAAAGCATTCGGGTCAACGCGATCTCGGCCGGACCGATCAAGACTCTGTCGGCAAAGGGAATCGCGAACTTCGATGCCATGCGCAGGCAGGTTGGCGAGGCCTCCCCGCTGCGCCGCCCGGTAGAGGCGGATGAGGTCGGCGATGCGACGCTCTTTCTGCTCAGCGCACTGGCCAGGGGTATCAGCGGAGAAGTGCTGCATGTAGACGGCGGTTACAACGTAATGGGAATGATGAAACAAGTCGAGGGCTGAAGGCACATATTCTCTGGCCATATCGTCACGAGGCGCTGCTGCGTCCGAACAGGGCGCTGGGGTGTCCTGTCAGCCCGCAAGAGTGAAAGGAGTTTTCCGTATGACAACACCTCTGCCGTCTCCGCGAATTCTGTTAGGCCCGGGGCCCAGTTCGGTGACGCCGCGCGTCCTGGAGGCGCTGGGACAGGCGCCAATCGGCTATCTCGATCCGGAACTGTTCGTGCTTCTGGAAGGGCTTCGGGCGGATCTGCGGACCGTTTACGGAACGTCGAACGATTTCACGATCCCTCTTACCGGCACCGGTATGGCCGGAATGGAGGCCTGTCTGGCGAACCTTCTGGAGCCGGGCGACCTTGTAGTCATTGGGGTCAACGGCTTCTTCGGAGGCAGGATGGTCGAGATCTGCCGACGACTGGGCGCAGATGTGACCCAGGTCGATGCCGAGTGGGGGCGGATCCTTGAACCTGAGGCTTTCGAAAAGGCGCTGAAAGCCACGTCAGGCGTCAAACTGGTCGGCTGCGTGCATGCCGAGACATCGACCGGCGTGCGGACGCCCCTGGAGCCTATTGCAGAACTCGCGCATCGGTACGGAGCGCTCTTTCTGGCGGACATGGTAACATCTCTGGGCGGAATACCCGTAGACAGTGACAGGGTGGGGGCGGATGTCTGTTATTCCGCGACTCAAAAGTGCATGGGAGCGCCTCCCGGCCTGTCACCGATCACGGTGAATGCACGCGCTCTGGAAGCCGCCAAGAGCCGCACGCGGCCTGTCTCCTGGTTCTTCGACTGGAAACTGCTGCAGGCGTACTTCGATGGGGCGCATGCCTATCATCATACAGTGCCCGTGAATCTCTACTATGCCCTGCGCGAGTCGCTGGCGGAGATCGTCGAGGAGGGGCTGGAAGCGCGTTTTGAACGGCATCGTGTCGAGAGCGCCTGCCTGATGGAAGGGCTGTCGGAACTCGGTATCCGTCCCTTCGCGCAGGAGGGTTATCGCCTTCCAACGCTGAACTCGGTTCTCGTTCCGGAGCGTGTCACCGAGGAAGCAGCGATCCGCATGCGCCTCCTGACCGAGTACGGGCTGGAGATAGGCGGAGGGCTCGGGGCGCTCAAAGGCAAAGTCTGGCGTATCGGCACGATGGGCGCATCGGCCACGCATCGCAATGTCGTGCTTCTGCTGGCAGCCCTGAAAGCTCTGCTCGACTGAAGGCGATGGCCTAGAGAAAAAACTGCCCGGCCTGACGCCGGAGTGTGGAGCGTTTGAATGCCTTTATTTCCGCAGGAACAAGATGCCTCGCAACGGATGTTCTGGACCAGAGAAGGGGGGACACGCCGTCTCGTTCTAGCCTTTCTCGGACTGCTGCTGGCCTGGTTCATCCTGGACCGAGTACACGATCATTTTCTGCTGGAGCAGCGCTGGAAGCCGCTTTCGGCAGATTTTTCGGGGCTGACGGTGGTGGGAACGCTGGATTCCCGCGGCTCCTACGATCGGAATATGTTCAAGGTGGTGCAGGCGAACAAAGAGTTTCGGGTCGAACTGACCGATTTTGGATGGAGGTCTATCTTCGATCCGAAAAACGGGCCGATGTTTACGGAAGAGGCGGGGAACGCGATAAAAAGCGCGATCGATCTGGACGATCTGACGGGCAGCGCCATGTTCGAGCCCTACCTCGCATCGGGGGTCGCGCATCTGCAGGGGAAGCCCGACTGGAACCGCAAAGTGGACCTGAATATGCCGATCGTGATCGAGGGCGTTCAGCCCGGAAGCACCGTGAAGAGAGGCACACTGGGCGGTTTGATCGCCAAATATATAAAACGCGGGGGCGGGGATCGACAGGACGCGGCGCGGTCGGATGGGGAGGGCAGCGGCACGACGCACGAAGTCGAGCATGGTACGACTCTGCCGGCGGACACACTGGCGAAGGTGTGTCCGGTCGTGCTGACCGGAGCGCAGTTCAACAGTGTCTACGTGGAGGAGAGCCCTGCGAGTCTGGTCGGCGGCAGAACCTGGATCGTGCATCTGGGGCTGACGGCGGAGGGAAGGTCGCGTTTCTATCAATGGTCGCACGATCATATCAACGAGAACCTGATTTTCGTCCTGAACCATGAGGTCATGGCAGCTGGGCGCGTTACGGAGACCCTGGACGTCAATGAGTGGGGCCTGGGACCGCTGCACGACGAGGTCACCGTGCGGAAACTCGAGGCTTACGTGAAGACGAGAGCGAAGTAGCAGCGGACAGGCATAAATACCGATCCCGATCTTTATTCAGGCACGGCAAGGGATCGGGCCGCGCTGCGGCCCGTTTTTTTGGGGTGGGCCTAGGCCCACCCCAAAAAAACGCTTATTTTCTCTCTGCTACTTTACATTATCGGACGTATTAGAATTTCATCGCGTCTGCTCCTGCTTGTCTTTGGCCAAACAAACCTGTTATAATCTAAAACTATGCAGCTTCGATTCGATGACCAGCCTTCCGAGGACCCTCCCGCCCAGCCCGCGTTTTCCGCATTGGCCCATATCCGCCTGCTGGCAATGGATGTGGACGGAGTGCTGACCGACGGCACTCTGGGCTGCAGCAGCGATGGAAGCGAAACAAAACGGTTTCATGTCCACGATGGACTGGGACTGACACTCCTCCTGGCTATGGGCATCCAGGTGGCCTGGATCACGGGGCGCGTCAATGCGGCCGTGGAACGGCGGGCGCGGGAACTCGGGGTAGGGAACCTGCTCCAGGGAGTCCGCGATAAACAGGGCGCCCTCGAACAGCTGGCGCAGACATCCGGTGTTTCGACTGGCGAGATCGCCTATATCGGCGATGACTGGAACGATCTTGGGGCGTTCGCCGCGTGCGGTTTCAAAATTGCGGTCGCCAATGCGCGGCGTGAAGTCAGGGAGCGCGCCGATTTCGTTACCGTGGCAGAAGGCGGATACGGCGCGGTGCGAGAGGTTTGCGATGCCCTTCTCGATGCCCGCGAAATGCGTGACCAGGCATTGGAAGACTATCTGAAATCCCTTCGCTCCGGCGTGAAGACACCCGGATCTCCTCCGGAAAGTCAGTAGCTTTGCCTCCTCTGGAATAGACCGGAACAGACCGGAACATACAGGATTAGACCTGATCTAAATCTAACCGGCATCGAGCCGGATCTAAATGGACGGGAATAGAGGGGACCGCATCGATCTTGCTGCAGATTGTTCATACCAACGATTTTCATGACATGCTGCCGGAATCCGCTGCGGTCCGCCTGACCCGCATGAAACGTGACCTCCTCACTGCCGGAGGACTGCTGCTCGATGCCGGGGACGCGGGCGGCAGCGGCAACCTCACCTTTCGCTCGGGAGGGGAACCTGTGCTGGAACGGATGAGTCGGATCGGCTACGATGCGATGACCGTCGGCAACCGTGATTTTCACCTGACCCGAACCGGCTTTCGATGCAAACTGGCACGGGCTGCGTTCCCGGTCCTATGCGCAAATGTCTTCCCGGCGCCCATGCTGTCTGCCGCAGACCTGCTTTCCGAAACCTTCGCGGCAGACCGGGCGGACGACATGCCCGTACACCGTTATATCGTCCGGGAAACGAACGGATGGCGCATCGTGATTCTGGGGCTGACCGTGCCGATGATCACCCCGCAGATGCTCTCGCGAAAGGTCTCCGCTTACGTGTTCGAATCCCCGCTCCGCTGCGCCCAGCGT
>JAYTGR010000162.1:0-17181 GCA_043733205.1 Chthonomonadaceae bacterium | reverse complement strand
AAACGCCTGACAAATACGGCTGTGTACCTCCCGGAACAGGCGTGCCGGGAGGTACAGACGGCGTCAGAAGGTCACTTCGTGGCCCTGCCGTCCGGCGTTGTAGCAGCCTTCCAGCAGCTGCACCAGATTGTAGGCATCGTAGATATTGACGGTCATGGAGGTGCCGTGCAGAATGGCGGAGACCCACTGGTGCAGGGCGGAGGGCAGGGCCGCCGGAAGCGTGGTGGGCGCGATGTAGCCGAGAATGCCGCCTGCCTTCAGCTGTCCGCTGATGAGCTGCACACGCGGCCCGTTGGGCGCGGCCTCGATGCTGAGATAGCCGTCGGTGCCGTAGATCTCCAGCGGGTTCGGGCCGTAGCGATGCACCCAGGAGACATCCAGAATCCCGATGGCACGGTTACGGAACGTGATGACGGAGACCATGTTGTCGTCGATGTCGTAGGCGTTGCTGAAGTTGGTCAGCTGCGTCACGACCGAGGCGGGTTCCCCCAGGAACCAGCGCATGATATCGACGCGATGGCAGCCCAGATCGAAGAACGCGCCGCCCCCTGCCTGCGCCTCGTCTCCGAACCAGGCGGTGCCGTCTTTGAACCAGCGGTCGAGGGCGGCCATGTGCGCGATGCGGGCGCGCATCGTCGTCACTTCGCCCAGCAGACCTTCGTCCAGCACCTTTTTCGCGAACAGGATCTCCGGGCGCATGCGCGAGGGCAGCGAGATCATAAATTTGATCCCGGCGTCTTCAACCGCCCGTAAAACCTCGGTCGCCTCTTCCGTCGTGATCGTCAGGGACTTTTCGGTAAAGATATGTTTGCCCAGTTTCGCGGCTTTTACCAGAATGTCCCGGTGCATCGCGGTCGGCGCATTGACGACGACGGCCTCGACATCGGCGTGGGCCAGCGCATCGTCCAGATCGGCGATAAAAGGCACGTCATATTTGTCTGCCTGCTTCTGTCCCCGCTCCGCATCCTCGTCCCAGACCAGAACGATCCGGCACTCCGCGTGCCCACGCACCTGGTCCGCATACCCCTCCGCATGCACATGAGCGAATGACAGCAGCGCCACGCCCAGCTTCCCGTCTACAGACATCGGCAGCCCCCTTGTACGCCCCTCCCGGAGCGAGAAATTCGATGTGCGGAATGGAATTTCCGCTCTGCCATATCATTCCCCGCCGCCCGTTTCGACTCCTCCCTCCGAGCAGGCGGGAAGTGCTATAATAGTGCAGAACGCATACCGACAGGGAAAGGAGGCGCGAAGATGGAACTGTGGGACAGTGCGGTGCTGCATACCAGAATATGGAAAACGAGTCTGCGTCTGGGGGCGTCGGATCCCGCAGAGCGGCTTCAGGCGATCGAGACGCTGAGCGGGTCCGGGAGCGCCGCCATTCCCTGTCTGCGCTTCCACCTTCAGCGCACGATGTCCCGGCGTCCGCAGTTCGCTGCGGCCATCGCCCTGCACCGTCTGAATGTGCCGGAGGGAATGGAGGCGCTCCTGCAGGCTCTGAACTCTCCCCTGACGGTTATCACCGACATCGCTCCGCTGCTGGAAGAGGCTTTTCTCGCCATCGGTTCTCCCGCAGCGGCCGGCGCCCTGCTGGCCCGTTGGCCCAGCCTGGAGGAGTGGCAGGGCCAGGCCTCCTTATCGCCTCAGGAAAGCGAGCGCATCCGCATGATCTGCCGCGTCTGGGCCGGTCTGCAGGATCCGCTCGTGCTGGATGCGCTGCTCGCCTACTCCACGCGCATTCCCGACCTGTTTCCTCCCACAGCAGCCGCTTTCGGGCAGATGGCCGTGCGGAAACTGCGGGACGCGACGCAGAGCGCCGATCCTTTCCAGCGCATACTTGTCGTTCGCGCCCTCGAACGCATTCCGGGCGAGCCCAGTTTCCAGACATTGACGCCGATGCTGCGGGATCTGGATCCCTGGGTACGCTCCGAAGTCTGCCACGCGCTTGCCCAGACAGGCACTCCCAAGGCGAACGGCGAAGCCGTAGAAAGAGCCATTCAGGCGGGCTACAGCACGGAGGCGGCCGTACGTTTGCTGACAGCTTCCGGTCACCCCAGGTTTTACGAAATTCTTCTGCAGCTCGCAGAACGCGCAGGTTCGCTCTCCTCTTCCACACACGACACCTCTGCAGCCGTGTGTGCCGCCCTCGACCTGCTCATGCAGGCGCCCTGGCCTGCCGACTCGCTGCTGCGCATTCTCTGCGATCTGCTGGAGAAACCGCTCCCGAAAGAGGTGGCGCTGACAGGCATTGCGCAGCTCGGCGCGCTCTGGGGGCGCTGTCCGGGTCAGGAAGCGCGCACTCAGGGCGTGCTCTGGAGTCTGCTGGCGGATCCGGCCACGGAAGTGCGGGCCCGCGCCGCGCAGGCTCTGACGCTATGGGGAGATCCGAACGGCAGACGCTTCCTCGAACTTCTGGCGGAATGCCGCCCGCAGGGAAGTCTCGTCGAAAAGCTGACGACGCTGCTGCGGGGAGGTCCGGATGCGTCTCAGGCGGCGACACAAGCCGTGCAGCAGGTGCAGCAATGGGTCACGCGTCTGTCGCGTGAGGCGGTTGTACGCCTGAGCTCTCCCACGCTCAGCCGGGAGCCAGTTCGAACGCCCGTCCGGCAGGATCCGCGTGTTCCAGCCCTGGCGCGCCGGCTCCTTGCAGGCTCCCTGCGGCATCTTGCTTCGGCGCAGGCCCTGGAGGAGACCGAAGAAGCCCTGGCCATGAGCATTACGGCCATTCGCGCCCTGCGCCGCCTGGATGTGCCGGACGCACTGACCGCACAGACCGAGCTGCTGCGTGCCCTCCATACCCGCAAGCCCCTCCTGCTCCCGCTCCCCGCTCCTGCCCGCGAGATCGGGGAACCGCTTCGGGAAGAGGCGGCGCTGGCGCTGATCGAGCTGCTCGGCCCGGAGAGTTTTGGCCTGTTTCTCGAAGCGCTCGGAGCGCCAGGTCTGGAGGTCCGTGGAACTGCCATCCTGGCGCTTGGCCGGCTGGGCGATGCGCGCGCTGTCCCCTATCTTCAGCCGATCGCCGCGAACCCCGACAATATGCTTGCGCCTCACGCCGTACAGGCTCTGGCGGTCATTCGCCAGAACAACCCGGAGATGATGACGCTGCTGCGCGGCAGTTCGCTGCACGACTCGCAGCCGGAAACGCTCCTGCGCCCGCTTCCGCACGCCCGGCCGGACGCCGCTCCGGAACTGCTGCTGCGCCCAGCCTCGCACGGAGAGAACACCCCATGAAGAGCAAACCCGGTGTTTCCCACGTTTCTGTCGTCGAAGGCATGCTGGTATGGGGGCGCATCCAGAAGGCATTGCGGGACCTGCAGGGCAGCAGTGAAGAACGCCATCGGGCAGCAGTGGAGACGCTCATCGCGAGCAGCCCGCGCTGCTGGCACGGCCTGCGCAAAATCGCCTTCAAGGAAAAGGGCGCGCGCGCTGTCTCCGCCGCGAAACTGCTGTTCGACCTGGGGGACAGCCAGGGGCTCTTCGCCCTGCTGGAGCAGCATTCCAGCATGGAAGTGCGCCGGGAGGCCGGAGCCTATCTGGATCGCTCGCTCCAGCAGATCGGCCCGCAAAAGATCGAAGCGTACCTGATGGAAGCGGTTCGTTCCCTGGAACGCCGCACTTTTGCGGGCGGGACCTGGGGGATGGCGGTCACCGTCTATGCGCTCCGGGTTCTGGAAGATTTCCGCCACGCACTGCCGCAGTCCGTCCTGACGAAGTGCATCCTGCTGTCTCAGCCTCAATTCGACAACCTTGCGTCCTGCCGGGCGGTCTTTCCCTTCACGGCGTTCACCGACTATCGTGCCACGCGCCCAGAGGCGATCAACGACTTCTATATCGGCAGCTCGCTCGCAGCGGTTCGGCGGGGGGCGACGGACTTTCTCATCGGCCAGGAAGGTCCTCAGGCCTTTGCATTCCTCAGCGAAGCGCTCGCGCACTCCGCCCTGCAGGTGCAGTATGCGGCCCTCTATGGCCTCAGCCGTCTGCGGGACGAACGCGCCCTGCCGCTCTTCCAGCGTCTGGCCTCGAACCGCAAACATCCTCTCTCGCACGATGCACAGCGGGCGATCGAGCTTTTCGGCACCAAACTGCCCGATGTCATCACACTCGTCCGCGGCTCTCAGCTGACTGCGGCTCCCAGCGAACTGCTGCGCCCTGCCGGGCAGTCCGAGGAAAAATCTCCCGAGACTCTGCTGCGCCCCTCCGCTCCCGCGCCGCCTCTCCCCTGACGCCTAAGTTTTATGGCGATTCAGAACCGGTCGGTCTCGACCTGAAGGCGTATCTGCCGGAGGATGCAGGCGACCCGCTCGCATTCGGTCTCACTGCCGGTGTAAGCGATGGCGCGGCCCTGGGTATGTGCTTCCAGCATGATGCGCATACAGCGTTCGATGTCGTAGCCGGTCGCGCGCTGAATCTGCTCCAGGACCTCTCCCATGTCATGAACATCGTCGTTGTACAGGATCACGACGTAAGGCCCCTCCACATCGCTGTCCGACTCTTCGTCCCAGACCGGACGCAGGCGTTCCTGCTGCGCTGGATCCAGCAGTTCTATTCCATCGGCCATTCTGTTTTCTCCCTTCCGCTCTGAACCGAACCAGGCGGCACTGTCTCTATGGGTTAAGTATAGTCCGACGTTTCGGCCCCTGTCAAGTTCTCAGGAAACCGCAGCAAAAACCTTTCTGTAGTGTCGAATCTGACGTTTGTAGACGGGCATGCCAAATGGTTCCGCCCGGAAAAAATCGCAGCCGCTGCTCTCCAGACCGGAGGCATCGGCGGAGCCAACTGTCCCTGAAGCCGGCGCGGCGTCGGTTCTTCCAGAGGACGTATTCTGCCGGTCATGAGACCGAAGAGGAGAACCGATATGCTGCAGGATTTCGACGCGCTGAAGCGGATCTATATGGATGGCGGCGTCTCTGACGCCGAGGCGCTTAGCCGACGGGAGTTTTTCACGACCGTCGGCAGGACGCTGGGCGGCATCGCGCTCGTCGGCGCAGCGGCGCAGGCGCTGCCCGCCTCGGCGCAGGAGGGCGCCAAAGCGCTCGCCGCGAAAGTCAAACCCGTCCAGGCCGAGACCCTGGTCAAGACGCTCTACGGCAGCCTCACTCCCAAACAGCGCGAGACCCTCTGCATGCCCTGGGACAATCCCCTGCGCAGCAAAGTGCAGGCCAACTGGTTCATCGTTCCCCAGAAGGTGCGCGAACTGACTCCCGATCAGAAGGAAATGGTGCGCGGTATCCTGCGCGGCGTCACGACCGAAGAGTGGTACCCGCAGATTTTAAAGCAGATGGACGACGACGGCGGCGGCCTCGACAACTACACCATCGCCATGTTCGGCGATCCCGGCGCCAGTAAGTTCGAATGGGTCATTACCGGCCGCCATGTCACACTCCGCGCCGATGGACACTCCAATGCCAACGCCGCCTTCGGAGGGCCGATCTTCTACGGTCACGCCCCGAAAGATACCGAAGACAAAGGCCATCCCGGCAACATCTACTGGAAACAGGGCGAGAAAGCGAACGCCGTCCTGGCCGCCCTCGACCCGAAACAGCGGGATCTGGCCCTGCTGGACAAAGCCCCCAGCGAGGACCGCATCAAGCTGCAGGGAGGCGCGGGGATGTTCCCCGGCATCGCCATCGGAGATCTCTCGAAGGACCAGAAACGACTGGTCGAAGAGACGATGCACTCCCTGCTCTCCCCTTATCGCCCCGCCGACGCCACGGAAGTGATGCGCGACATCGCGGCCAATGGCGGGATAGATCAGGTGCATCTCTCCTTTTACAAACAGGATGCGCTGGGTCAGCCCGGCATCTGGGACATCTGGCGTCTGGAAGGCCCTTCGCTGGTATGGCACTTCCGAGGCGCTCCCCACGTTCACACCTGGGTCAACGTCGCCAAGGACGCCAAAATCGCCGACGCCCACACCTAAAATCATCGGACCCCAACCCCGTAGGCGCACTTGTCTTAACGGGTTTGGGGTTCGTCAAGCCTTTGCAGCTGGCGCAGGTAGGCGATCTGAGAGGCGTGCTGAATGTCGTGTTCGTACATCTCCGCCACGAATTTCGCCATCGTGATGGTGGGGTTTGTCCCTTCCCACAGCAGCGGCCTGCCGAAAGCTTCGGGCGCGAGCGCCGCCAGTTCCGCACTCCAGGCCATGCCGACCTGCTTCAGCCAGGCCTGAATCCCCTGCCAGTCGTCGGGATCCGGAGCGGCCTCGGTGTCGAACTCCGCCCGCAGCAGCGGACGTCCTTCCGGCTGAAATACCGGCAGAGTCATCTGTTTCCAGGCCGCGACATGATAGACGATCCCGGCGATAGAGCCGTTCTGCCCGACTCCCCACCGATGATCCGGCCAGTCCGCACGCCTTCCCGCCAGCGCTTCTGTGGCGGACAGGCCTTCGATCTGCGCCCCAAGATCGCGATAACCGTGTTCCGCTCGATTTTTCAAAAATGCTGCCAGTTCTTCCAACTCGGTTTATTCCTCTCCTGCTGTGACGTATGTAACCTGAATCGCGCCGCCGACGCCTAACGAGGAAGGGATTAGACCCTGATTTAACCAATAGACCTTTCGAATCCGTCCTCGGAATCGGAATGCACTCGATCTATCACCACTCGTTGGAGTTCGCCATGTTCACTCGCATACGTCCTGTCGCCGCTCGTCTTACCTCTCTGATGGCAGCCCTGTCCCTGGTGGGCGGAGGACTATTCGCCTTCTATTTTACCTCGCATCCGGCCAGTGCGCAGGCGCAGGCTTCGACAAACTCCGGTCAGCCTTCGAAAGAGGTTCTGGATCTGCAGACCGATATCGAGGATCTCGATACCCTGCATGTGCTCCTTCCTATGAAGTTCACGCCGGAGCAGATGGACAAACTGGCTGCTGCCATCAGCAGCGCGAAAACAGAATACGATAAAAAGTATACGGCTCTCAGCAGCGCCCCCCTGCTCAAAATGGCGGACGAGATCCGTGAAACCCGCAAAAAGGCGATTGCCGGCACCCCGGTCCCTGCGGCTTTCGACAGCCGGATCAAAGGCATTCAGACGGATTTCAGCGCCAAGCGCATCGAACTCGACACGGCCAACATCGTGGCGCTCAGCGCCGTGTGCAGGACCATTTTGACCCCCGATCAGATCGCCCTGTGTGCCAAAATGGAGATCGATGCCTACAAGCGCAATAAACGCTATAACGACAAGGCGTCCGACACCCAGTATTTCAATGCCTACGTGCTGGACGTCTTCGTGGGCAATGCGCGCACCGTTCCGCTGCTGAAAGAGATGCGCGCGGCGCAGGGCGGCAAGTAAAAAAGGAGGGGGCGGGTGCGACAAGCACCTGCCCCCTTCCTGAACGAGATCCCGAGGGGATTCCTTTAGAGAAGCGATTCCAGTTTGGCGGAGATGGTGCTCTTCGGTACGGCGCCCACCACCTGATCCACCACTTTGCCACCCTTGAAGAAGAGCAGCGTCGGGATAGACATAATATTGTATTTTTGCGCTATCTCCTGCTCGCTGTCCACATCGCACTTGAAGACCAGCGCTTTGCCCTCGTAATCATGCGAAATCGCTTCTACATGCGGGCCGATCATCTTGCACGGGCCACACCACTCTGCCCAGAAATCCACCAGCACCGGCAGGGAAGACTGAAGTACTTCCTTTTCAAATTGGCTGGATGTAATCGCACTGCTCATGTTATCTCTCCTCCAGAAGGATAAGGGGACGCCTGCGCGCCACCGGTTTGACAGACTAGTGAAAGCCTCTTCGTCTCTGCTACGAACTGTCTGAAAAGGAAGTTCCGGCTTATTTTACCCGCGTCAGGCGGGAAATCGAGCGCCGTCCGCCCTGTTTTCGACTGCCTGCCGAGCGAAGGGACTCTGTGGGGTACAATACGAATGGCGGCGTTGTCCTGGATCTGTGTTTGTCAGGCCACCTGCCTGCGGCAGAGGACGATAAAAAACCGGCTCGACGCGGTCTTTCTGCGTCGAAACCGGTAAGAGCGTAGTCCCTGTCCGCCACGCGGAGATTAGGATAGGATGAATAAGTACAGAAAAGGAATCGCAGATTTTGGCAGACCTGATTCGGCCGCCGTTCCTGGGCGAAAAGTGCTTGCGAATACGTATTTCCAACCGGCGGTAAAAAAATTACTGTCCGGCCACATTCGAAGCCTGGGGGCCTTTGGCCCCATCGACGATCTCAAACGTCACTTCCTGGCCTTCGGCAAGGGTTTTAAATCCTTCTTTTACGATGGCGGAGTAGTGTACGAAGATATCTTTGCCCTCGTTCGTCTCGATGAAGCCGTAACCTTTGGCGTCATTGAACCATTTCACTTTTCCAGATGGCATGCGGTAATGTCCTCCTTACGGTAGTTCGACTGAGATCCCCCTCAGACGGTCAAGTATAACATGAGCAGGACGCGTTGTCAACGATTGCTACAAAAAAAATCTTAGAACTGGCAAATTAGGAGTGCAGAGAATGGCTTTCAATCAGATACCACTTGGAGACAAATCTCCCGTAGAGGTAAATGTCGTCGTCGAAATTCCGCGCGGCACAAGCAATAAAGTCGAATACGATCCAGAGCTGGACGTCTTTCGGCTGGATCGCGTGCTCTATTCGCCGCTCTACTATCCCTGCGAATACGGCTTCGTCTGCGATACCATGTTCGAGGACGGCGACCCCCTCGACATCCTGATACTGACGGCTCAGCCTACCTTTACCGGCTGTGTCCTGGTCGCTCGCCCCGTCGGCGTCCTCAAAATGAGCGACGACAAGGGACAGGACGACAAAATACTCGGAGTCTCCGTCCACGATCCGCGTTTCGAAACCGTTACCAGCCTGGAGGGGGTGTACGAACATCGCCTGCGCGAGATTCTGCACTTCTTCGCCGTCTACAAGGACCTCGAAAACAAAGAAGTGCGCATTGACGGCTGGGAGGGAGCCGAAGCCGCGCAGAAGCTGATCACCCAGTACCGCGTCAAACACTGAAACGTCCTATATGGACTGGGCACCCCTTCCCTGTGAGCGCAGCGAACGCATCAGGGAAGGGGCTGGGGGTTAGAGGCGTGAGCGGAGTGAACACGGGGGTCACGAGCTTGAACGGAGCGCCCTCGCAGCGCAGGATTTGCATTCGGCTGTTCTCAGCGCATCCGAGATAGGCGGCGGATATGGCAGACGGAGTTCGCGATGCGCAGAACTCCGAATACGATCAGAATGACGGCGATCGTTATGATGCCGCCGTCCAGGTGAACGGGGCGGCCACCGGTGAACAGACTGCCGCCCGCCAAAACGAGGATGCCGAGCCCAGCGGAGGTCAGCCCCATGGACATATAGAGCCAGCACCAGAAGAGCAGCAGTTTCCGCTGCACCGGGTGCTGCGGGACATTGCGGCGGCCGGGCGTGATACCGCGAAACATCATGGCTGCCTCTAAATCTCCAGCTCGATGGCGCTCACATTCAGTTCGCCCCGCCCGCCGCGCCGATACTTCCTGCTGCTGTCGCCGTTCTTCTCTTCCGATGCCGCGCCGACCGCCTGCGCAGCGGGCTGCCCCGGCTGTGTTTTGTAGAGGCGCTGCGAACGCTTGACAGCGGCCGCGATCAGCCCTTCGAACAGCGGGTGCGCCCGATTGGGACGCGACCGGAACTCCGGGTGGAACTGAGTGGCGATGAAGTAAGGATGCGCAGGTATCTCGACGATCTCGACCAGCCGATAGTCCGGCGACAGACCGGAGCAGATCAGGCCAAGTTTCGCCAGCTGTTCCCGGTACAGGTTGTTGAGTTCGTAGCGATGGCGGTGGCGCTCATAGACGACCGAAGCGCCGTACAGCCGTTCCGCGAGCGATCCGGCCACCAGCTGACACTTGTAGGAGCCCAGGCGCATGGTCGCGCCCTTCTCCACGATGTCTTTCTGCTCCGGCAGAATGTGGATGAGCGGATGGGGCGTATCCGGCTGCACCTCTTCGGTGTTCGCCTCTTCGAGGCCTGCCTCGTGGCGCGCGAACTCGATGACCGCCATCTGCATTCCGTAGCAGACACCGAGAAAGGGCACCTCGTGTGTACGCGCATAGTGGGCGGCAGCGATCTTGCCCTCCACGCCTCGCGCTCCAAAGCCGGGTGCAACGAGGATAGCGTCCATATCGCCGAGAACGTCGGCCACAGCCTGATTTTCCAGCTCTTCGCTGTCGATCCAGCGCAGATTGACGCGGGCGTCGTTGGCGATTCCGCCGTGGATCATCGACTCCGCGATGGAGATGTAAGAATCCCCGTTTTCGGTGTATTTGCCCACGATCGCGACATCGACTTCATAGGTCGGGCACTTCAGACGATCGACGATCTTCCGCCATTCGGTAAGGTTCGGGGGATTGTTCGGCAGGCCCAGCCTCTTCACGACGAGGTCCGACAGTCCGGCGGCCTCGAACAGGAGAGGCACTTCGTAGATCGTCTCGGCGTCCTGCGCTTCGATTACGGCTTCCGGCTCGACATCGCAGAACAGCGAGATTTTGCGCTTCATCTCGTCGGAGATCGGCAGCCGGGTGCGGCAGATCAGCGCGTCCGGCTGAATACCGATCTCGCGCAGTTTGATAACACTGTGCTGCGTGGGCTTGGTTTTCACCTCGCCCCACGGCCCGACATAGGGAATGAGCGTGACGTGAATATACATCACGTTCTCCGCCCCGACATCCTTTTTGAACTGGCGGATCGCTTCGAGGAATGGCAGTCCCTCCAGATCTCCGACCGTGCCGCCGACTTCGGCGATGACCACATCGGCGTCCGGCCTGCCGTTCTCGCCCTTGGCCGCCAGTTTGATGCGGTCTTTGATCTCGTTGGTGACGTGCGGGATCATCTGCACCGTGATACCCAGATAGTCGCCCCGGCGCTCTTTTTCGATCACCGAGCTATAGACGCTGCCCGTGGTGACGCTGGCGCGGCGGGTGAGGTTCACATCGACAAACCGCTCGTAGTGTCCCAGATCGAGGTCGGTCTCCGCGCCGTCTTCGGTCACGAACACTTCGCCGTGCTGGTAGGGGCTCATGGTGCCCGCATCGACATTGATGTAGGGATCGAGTTTTTGCAGGGTGACGTTGAAGCCCCGGTTGCGCAGCAGACGGCCCAGACTGGCCGTTGTGATCCCCTTGCCGATGCTGCTGACCACTCCACCGGTTACAAATATATATTTCGTCATCCCCTCACACCCTTTCTCGCGGCCTCTTCGCTACTTCGTTTCGATCAGTTCAAATCCGATGCCGTTTTCGGTCAGGGCGGGCAGCAGTTTCTCCTCGATGACATAGACATCGTTGGGCAAAACCTGCAGTTTGCCGCCGGTCTTCTGCATCAGGAGAAGATAGGCGCGTGTGGCGTCCTTGGACAGAATGCGTACGCGCGACTGTCCCTTTTTCTGCTGCTGGTACTGTGGCATGAAATCTCTCCTCCAATACAAAAAGCGCAACAGGGGGTTTCCCGTTGCGCCCGGACTTTATTATAGCCGATTTTAAGCGGCGGCAGCAAGGTCAGATCTCTTAGGCCCGAAATTCTTAATGGGCGGAGAGCCAGTCGCAGCCGATGCTGGCTTCAGCGCGCAGGGGAACGCTCAGTGTCATGGCGCGCTCCATCTCGGCGCAGACGAGTTCGGCGAACTCCTGCGCCCGTTCGGCGGGCGTTTCCAGCACCAACTCGTCGTGGATCTGCAGCAGCAGCTTCATCGGCAGGCCATCGCGGTCGATGCGCTGCTGCACATTGACCATCGCCGCTTTGATCAGGTCCGCCGCGCTGCCCTGCACGACCGAGTTGATGGCCAGACGCTCGCCCAAATTGCGCAGGTTGCGATTGGCCGAGTCGATTTCGGGAATGGCACGCCGCCGCCCCGACAGCGTGCAGACGTATCCCTGCTCCAGCGCCTCCTGCACACACTGCTGCAGAAACCGTTCGATGCCCGGAAAGCGCCGTTTGTACTGCGCGATCAGCTCCATCGCCGTCGCCACATCCATGCCCTCGATACGCCGCGCCAGTCCGTAGGGGGTGATCCCGTAGATGATGCCGAAGTTGATGGTCTTCGCCCGCGCCCGCTGCTCCTTGGTCACCGCTTCCGGGGCGATTCCGAACACCTCCGCCGCGACCGTCGCATGAATGTCCTGTCCCTGCGCGAAGGCCTCCAGCAGGCCCGGATCCTGGCTCAGATGGGCGAGCAGACGCAGTTCGATCTGCGAATAGTCGGCGCAGAGGAGCAGATGGCCGGGTGCCGCGTGGAACGCCTTACGGATTTGTCTGCCCGTCTCCGACCGCACAGGAATGTTCTGCAGGTTCGGGTTGTGAGACGCCAGTCTCCCGGTTGCCGTGACCAGCTGATGGAATGTGCTGTGAATGCGCCCGTCTTCGGGCTGAACCGACGCGATCAGGCTGCCCAGATAGGTGCTGATCAGCTTGGTAAGCTGTCGGTACTCGATCACCAGCCTGGGCACACTGGTTCGCGGATCGTTGCGATCCTCCGTCGCGGCCAGCTTTTCCAGCACTGTGATGTCGGTGGAGCGTCCGGTTTTGGTCTTCTTCGCGGAGGGATAGCCGAGCCTGTCGAACAGCACGTCGGCCAGCTGCTGGGTCGATTCGACCTGGAACGTACACCCCGCTGCCGCCTGCACCTCCTGCCGCAGTTCGTCGACACGCACCTTCAGCGCCTCGCCCTGCCGCCGCAGTTCGACGGGGTCGCACAGAATGCCGTTCGCCTCCATCTCCGCCAGCACGCATGCGAGCGGCGCTTCGATCTCCCGCACCAGCGCGTCCAGTCCGCGTTCCTTCAGTTCCGGGAGCAGCGTATGGTAAAGACGCAGTGCGATGTCGGTATCTTCTGCGGCATAGACCGTCGCCTCCGGCAGCGGAACCTGATCCATCGCCCCCTGATCCGCCGCCGATCCTATGAGATCGGAGATCGGGATCATGCGGTGGTGGAGGTGCATCAGGGCCAGATTGTCCAGCTTATGCCCCGACTGTCCTGGAGCGAGCAGGATGCTCGCCAGCATGGAATCGAAGACAACACCCCGCAGATGGATTCCTTCCCGCAGCAGCACCAGCGCGTCGAACTTCAGGTTGTGCCCGCACTTCGGCAGCGCTGCGTCCTCCAGCGCCGGCTTCAGGACAGCCAGCACCGCAGCGGTATCCAGATGCTCCTCCGGCTGCGGGGAGAGAACCGGCACATAGACGCCATGGCCCGGCCGCCAGGAGAAACTCAGCCCGCACAGCTTGGCGTCGCGGCCCAGCCCGGTCGTCTCCGTATCAACACTGACCATCGTCTGCTCGCGCAGTACGGCTGCAAGCGCCTCTAACTGCTCCCGGTTCGTAATCGCCTCATAGACGCCCGAAGCATTTGGGATGCCCGCAGGGCTTCCTTCTGAGGGCAGGGCCGGGGTGGGGTCTCCCTCTCCGCTTGCGGGCAGGGCCGGGGTGGGAGGCTCCGCTGCGGCCGCGAGCCTGCGCGCCTCCTCCTGATAGCGGCTGAAGCCGAGATCGCGAAAGACCGGGATCAGTTTCTGAAGGTCGATCGGCTGGACCCGCGCCTTTTCCAGCGCGAACGGGAAGTCCGCGTCACGCATGAGCGTGACCAGCGCCTTCGAGATCGGCAGGAAGTCCCGAGCCTTCTCGAGGTTCTCACGCCGCTTGCCCTTGATCTCGTCAAGGTGTGCCAGCACTCCCTCGACGGAACCGAACTGCTGCACTAGCTGCGCCGCCGTCTTAGGCCCAATGCCCTCCACGCCGGGGACATTGTCCACCGTATCACCCATTAAGGCCAGCATATCGACGACCTGCTCCGGCGTAATACCCTTACTGGCTTTCAAAGCGGCCACGTCGAGGACCGTATCGGTATGAATATCGAAGAGGGAGACCCGGTCGCAGAGAAGCTGTTCGAGATCCTTGTCTTTGGAAACGATCCGGATCTGCACATCGCTGTAGGCTGCGTCGTCCAAAATCCTTTGTGTAATCGTGGCGATCACATCGTCGGCTTCCAGGCCCAACTGCCCCAGGATCGGAATGCCGAACCCTTCGATCACTTCGAAGATGCGGTCGATCTGCGAGGTCAGGTCGTCCGGAGTCGAACGCCGCGTTCCTTTGTACTCCGCATACCGATTGGGCTCCGTCCTCCCCGCCAGCACCGAACTCTCCTCCCTCTGCCTTCCTTCACTCTCCCGCATATCCATGCGGACCTCAGCCCCATCTCCTATAGCGAGCGGAGGCAACAGCGCGAGAGGCGACAGGGCCATGCCGGGCCTGCGCTGGAGTTCCGCATAGAGGCGGTAGAGATCGTCGCGAAATGTCGGCCCCGGTGCGTCGATGGCGACCACGACATAGTGCGGCTTGAACTGTGTGAACAGCTTGAGCAGCATGCCGGTAAACCCGAAAACCGCGTGTGTGGGCTCACTGGTAACCGGACTGTTCATGCCGTTCCGAATCGCATAGTAGGCGCGGAAGATCTGCGCGTAGCCATCGATGAGATACAATACTTCCAAAAGGGTCTTCTCCTTCACGTCTCGTCGGAAGGCCGGGCACGCATGCGGCTCGCCGGGTCTTGATGGTAGAAGTCGCGCAGGACAGCGTAGAGGCGTTCGTGATGCTCCTGCATCAGAACGGGCTTCTCGAAAAAGCATTCGGTCGCGACCGCGAAGAACTCGGCGGCATCGGTGGCGCCATAGGAATCGAGCAGCGACTTGTGGCCCTTTTCGGTCTGCGCGACCAGCTCCTGAAACTCCGCGCTCATGACTTCGGCCCAGGTATCGTACGCGGCATCGTCGTCCAGCTTCGGAACGCCGTCCGCCGCGCCGTCGCGCATATCGAGTTTATGCGCGAACTCATGCAGCACCACATTGTGGCCATCGGTGGGGTTGAGGCCGCCGAAGCGCGCATCCGACCAGGAGAGCAGGACTGGACCATTGTCCCAGGCCTCGCCCAGCCGTGTGCTGCCGTACTCATCGACGACTCCGCTCGGATCCCGTGTGCGCGCGGACGCGACATAGTCCCGCGGATAGACGACGATCGACTCGACGTTCTTATAGAATTCGTGATCCAGCCCCAGCAGCAGCAGACTCGCTTCGGCAGCGATCGTCACCTGCATCTCCTCCGTGAGTTCGAGGCCCCCACCGCCCTCCCAGGTCTTCTCCGCGATCAGAATGCGCAGATCGTCGCGCAGGGTGGCCTGCTCGCTTTCCGAGAGATATTTGTAGTGGGCGACGTTTTTCTCGATATAGCCGAGCCACGCCTCGGGAAACGGCTGTTCACGTATCTCGGCGCGCCGATGATCGGCAAACCAGGCAAAAACCAATGTCGTACACCTCCCTAAAAGACGTTCGTCTCTGTACTACGCAGAGGGGAGGCGTTCCGTTCAGGCTAGCTTCCAGTCCCGGCGGAAGTGCGGCTTCAGAAGGGCGTCCGCCGCCTTGCAGTGGAGGGCTTTCAGGTGTTTCGGATCCCATTCGATCTTCTGCCCGACGCGATAGGCCACGCATCCGAGCAGCACCGCCTCGGAGAGACCGCCCGAATAGTCGAAATTGCAGGTCGTCGGACCTCCCGACAGGCAGGCCGCGATCCATTCTGCATGGTGGCCGATAGAGTCCGGAATCGTGGGGGGTGGGGGCGTGCAGCCGCGGAAGTCATTTTCCGGAAGCAGCACATAGCGCCCGTAGTCCGCCAGCAGCATGCCTTTGCTGCCCACAAACAACGTTCCGTCGCCCCAGGAGGGCAGCAGATTCTGAGCGAAATAGGCGGGGCGTTTGCCGCCGTTATACCAGTGCAGCGTCAGGGGCGGCCTGCCGGCTGCGGCAGCGAACTCATAGTGTACGATCAGCCAGGCAGGCGTCGTCTCGGGATCGACCTCCGGCCCTTCTGCGCTTACGGCCGTCGGAGAGCCGAGTTCCAGCGCCCAGAAAGGCAGGTCCATGTGGTGGCAGGCCATGTCGCCGAGTGTGCCGTTGCCGAACTGCCAGAAACCGCGCCACGTGGCTGGAAGATAGGCGGGATTGTAGGGCCGCTCCGGTGCAGGACCGAGCCACAGGTCCCAGTGGATATTGGCGGGAACCGCAGGCGTCTCCGGCGGACGTCCGCTGCCGGACCAGACCCGGTCTGCCCAGACATGGACTTCATCGATCTCCCCGATCGCGCCGCTGCGGATCACCTCGACCACGCGCCGATAGTTGGAACCGGCGTGGATCTGCGTGCCCATCTGCGTGACGCGCTTCTGCTTTCGCGCCAGCTCGGTCAGATGCCGCACTTCCCAGACGGAGTGCGCCAGCGGCTTCTCGCAGTAGACATGCTTGTCCGCATGCAGTGCGTGCGATGCGATGACCGCGTGCGTATGGTCGGGCGTGCTGACGACAACGGCATCGATATCCTTCTGCTCCAGCATCCTGCGGAAATCGCTGTAGGTTTTCGCATCGGGAAACTGCTTCGCCGCCCCTGCCAGGTTGTTGTCGTCGATGTCGCAGAGCGCCACGATGTTCTGACCGGCGACCTCCTGCAGGTTGTCGCCGCCTCGTCCGGCCACCCCGACGATGCCCAGATTAAGCTTTTCATTGGCACGGCAGGCGCGCGCCATCGCAGGATCGGCGGCAAGCCAGAATCCGGCCCCGGCAAGAAACGATTGATTCAGAAATTTGCGGCGGTTGAGATCCAAGGTCATGTGGTCACCCTCTCGGCAGTCTATAGCCTTCCCATTGTGTGCCCATTGCCCGAATTCCTGCGTGGTGCCGAACTTTGCGGCTGTGCAGGAACCAGCCTCGTCCGTGTCTAAAGCCCATTTGCCAACAAAACGAATTCGGGAGAAAAGCATGATAAGTACAGAGGCGGCATGGATGTGGAAGTATTTCGAGGAGCTGAGTCGGATACCGCGTGGTTCGACAAATGAGGCGGGGGTGCGCGCCTGGGTGCGCGATTTTGCTGCGGCGCAGGGATTCGAATTCAAGGAAGATAAGGCGGGCAACTGTCTTGTGACGGTTCCGGGGCGGGGTGCAGGAGCGGCCTCCACGCCGGTGATCCTTCAGTCGCACATGGACATGGTCTGTGTCAGGGCCGAGGGAAGCACACACGACTTCACGGCCGATCCGATCCGATTAAGAGTCGCTCAATGGGAGGAGAATGGGCAGAAGACCCAGGTCTGCATGGCCGAGGACACGACTCTGGGAGCGGACAATGGGATCGGCTTGACGGCGGCGATGGCGGCGGCGGTCGATCC
>JAYTGR010000161.1:0-6837 GCA_043733205.1 Chthonomonadaceae bacterium | reverse complement strand
TTCTGGTTTATGACGCTCCGGATCAGGTAACATCGGAACTGGTATGTGCTTCTCTGCAGCCCGCAGGCATACGAGCAGTCGTTCAAAACCGGTATGTGGGCGGAGCGGCGGGTATGCTTACTTAATCTGGGGCTTACCGATGGTCGAGACGTCCTTGTCCCCATTTCCCAAGCCGATGCCGCGCGTACTCTGCTGGCCGCCCAGGAACCGCCGGAAGAGGAACTCGCGGCGGAAGCCGATGCCGACACGATGACCCTCGAAGAGGCCGAAGCGCGCGTCAAGTAATTGCTGCGGGAGGATAAGGTCGATAGGCGGCAGATTCGGCGGCGCATCGCAGGGAAATGCTTTCCGATGCCTCGTAAAAAGCGTGGAAGCGAAACCCTTCAGGCATTTGCGTGAAAGAAAATCGGCATCGGAAAGGACCGAATTTGAGATGCTCCTTCTTCATGCGGGGCTGGCAGCAGGGCGATTTGTGGTATGGGGCGAGACGGAGGCAGTCCCTGTCAAGGGAGGCGCCGGGCGTTCGGCGCATGCGAAACGCCCGACATCTGCGGCCCCTTCTCCCTGGAATGTGGGTTCCGAACCGCTCCTCGCGGCGCTGATCTCCGTCCTGGCGGAACCGCGTTCCTCTGCCCTCCACAGCGAAAGCTTTCTCGCCTGGATGCCGACCGTGAAGGGCGCTCCTGTGCCTTCCAGCCCGATCCTTGCTCCGGTTCCGGAGGGAGAGGCCGCCTGCGTGCTCGCGCCCTGGCAGGTGACCGGCGCTGCGCTCTCGTGGGAGCAGACGATCTCACTGCTCTGCGCCTGCGCGGGCACAGATACCCTGGACACCGGGGTTCTCATCGGGAGTACGCTCTGTTACTGGGCCGCCGCGATGCGCTTTGCAGGCGCAATCGTCGCGCGTCAGCAGTATCTTCCGGGCCTGGAAAAGGCAGACGACGGATATCGGGCCTGCTGGCGCCCCGTGCTGGCCGGATCGGAAGCGGATGCCGTGGCCGCACTGGCACGTGCCATGCCCGGCGCCTGTCGGGCGCTCTCCACGCAAATAGACACGCCCCCGGAAACCCCGGCGATCCGGATTCTGGCCGACTTCCTCGCGGAGACATGCGATGCGCTGGTGCGCTCCACCCCGGTGCAGACGCTCTCCCTTCCCGCCGCCATCGCCCCGCGCCCGCGCAAGCCAAAAACTCCAGCCGCTTTCGACAGTCTGCACGATCAGTGGCTCTTCGCGCTGCGCTCCCCGAACGGACAGATGCAGGGCGAGGCTAGCGAGCTTGCCGACTTCGCCGCACAGGTACAGGAGTGGCGCCGTCCGCTGTTTCTCTCCCTCGCCGCACCGTTCCGCCTCTGTTTTCGCCTGGAAGAGCCTCTTCTGGGAGAGGAGGCAGAGGAGACGTCCGCCTCCTCCGACGCCTCCTGGTATGTGCGCTATCTGCTGCAGTCGGTCGAAGATCCCAGTCTGCTGGTGCCGGTGGAGGATGCCTGGAGCAGGAAAGGGGTCGTCACGCCGCTGCTGCGTCGGGACGACTTTCAGCCGCGCGAATTCCTGCTGGCCGCGCTGGGGCAGGCATCCAAGATCTGTTCCGAGATCGAGGCCAGCCTGAAGTCCGCCGCGCCAAGCGGCTATGCGCTCGATACGGCAGGGGCGCAGGATTTCCTGGCAGAGAAGGCCTGGATGCTGGAGCAGGCCGGTTTTGTGGTCCAGTTCCCGGCCTGGTGGACACGCAAGGGCACCAAACAGCGTCTGACCGCAAAGGCCAGTGCGAAATCGCCCAGCATGACCTCTCTGGCCGGACTCTCCCTGCAGACCATCGTGGAGTTCCAATGGGAGGCCGCGCTCGGAGGGGTCACGCTGAGCCGAGAGGAGCTGGAGGCGCTGGCCCGGCAGAAGGTCTCACTGGTCCGTGTACGCGGGCAGTGGGTGCAGCTGGACCCGCAGGAGATCGAGGCAGCGCTGGCCTTCTGGAGCAGGCAAAAGCAGGAGAAGGTGAGTCTGCGTCAGCTCGCGCGCATGGCGCTTGGCGCGGAGAGGGCTCCGGGCGGTCTGGCGATCGAAGGTGTGGAGGCGTCGGGCTGGCTGGAGGAGTGGCTCGCCCGCCTGAACGGCAGCGCCTCCCTGGAGACCCTGCCCACGCCGGAAGGCTTTCACGGCACGCTGCGTCCCTATCAGCAGCGCGGCTACGAGTGGCTGCGCTTTCTGGGGCAGTGGGGCCTGGGCGCCTGCCTCGCCGACGACATGGGCCTGGGCAAGACGGCTCAGACGCTGGCCTTTCTCGGCAGCCAGTGGGAAGAGAGCGGCAGACGCCCTGCGCTGGTCATCTGCCCGACCTCCGTGGTGGGCAACTGGCATCGGGAGGCGCAGCGTTTCAGTCCCGATCTCCCGGTCATGGTGCATCATGGGCTCACGCGCACACGGGGCGATGCCTTTCGGAAAGAGGCTGAGGCGCACGGCATCGTCCTCTCCAGCTATGCCCTGCTGCACCGGGACTTCGAACTGCTCCAGGGAGTTCCCTGGGCTGGGATCGTCCTGGACGAGGCGCAGAATATCAAAAACCCGGAGACGAAGCAGTCGAAAGCGGCGCGGGCGCTGCAGGCGGATTGGCGCATCGCCCTATCCGGAACGCCGGTCGAAAACCATGTGGGCGACCTCTGGGCCATTCTGGAGTTTCTGAATCCTGGCTTTCTGGGCAGTCAGGCGGAGTTCAAACGCAACTTCTACTTCCCGATCCAGGCCAATCACGACCCCGATGCTGCGGAACGGCTGAAACGGATCACCCGCCCCTTCATCCTGCGCCGCCTCAAGACGGACCGAACCATCATCGCAGATCTGCCGGACAAGATCGAGTCGAAGATGTACTGCACCCTGACCCCTGAGCAGGCTTCGCTCTATGCGGCGGTCGTCAAAGAGGTGACCGAGCGTCTGGACGAGGCCGAGGGCATTCAGCGGCGCGGCATGGTTCTGGCGACCCTCACGAAGCTCAAGCAGATCTGCAACCATCCGGCGCAGTTCCTGGGAGACAACTCTCAAATCGCAGGGCGTTCCGGGAAGCTGGCCCGCCTGACGGAGATGCTGGAAGAGGCCCTCTCCGCCGGAGACAAAGCGCTGATCTTCACGCAGTTCACGGAGATGGGCGGGATCATTCGAAAACACCTGCAGGAGCGTTTCGGGCGGGAGGTGCTGTTTCTGCATGGAGGCGTTTCGAAAAAAGCGCGTGACCGAATGGTGGAGCGCTTTCAGGAAGAAGGCGGTGCTCTGCCCTTCTTCCTGCTCTCCCTGAAGGCTGGGGGCGTGGGGCTGAATCTGACAGCCGCCAGCCATGTCTTTCACTTCGACCGCTGGTGGAACCCGGCGGTCGAGAATCAGGCGACCGACCGCGCCTTCCGCATCGGGCAGAAAAAGAACGTCCAGGTGCATAAGTTCCTCTGTGTGGGCACGCTGGAAGAGAAGATCGACGCTATGATCGAGAGCAAGCGCGAGGTGGCCGCCAATGTGGTCGGTACGGGTGAGGGGTGGCTGACGGAGCTCTCCACGGCGGAGCTGAAGGAGCTTTTCACACTGCGGCAGGATGCAGTCGGCAGCGCGGAGTAAGAGGAGAGGCACGATGTCTTATTGGGACTACTACGAACCTTCGCGCCCACGAGAGGCGAAGGGGGGCATCAAGGCGCAGTCGAAGGCAGGCTTCGGCTCCAGCTGGTGGGCGAAGCGCTGGATGGCCGTGCTGGATTCCTACGGGCTGGGAGCGCGCCTGACACGCGGGCGCGCCTATGCACGGAGCGGGCAGGTGCTCTCCATCGACATCGCTCCGGGGTCCGTGCGCGCCCGCGTGCAGGGCTCCCGCCCCAAGCCTTACGATGTCGTCATGAAGGTTGCCACGCTCTCCCCCCTGCAGTGGGAGACGATCCTGGAAGCGCTCTCCGGGCAGGCGCTGTTTGCCGCCAAACTGCTCTCCGGCGAGATGCCGCAGGATATCGAAGAGGTCTTTCACAGCGTGAAACTGCCGCTCTTTCCGACGGTGAAAGAGCTCGGCACCTCCTGCTCCTGCCCGGACTCCTCGAACCCCTGCAAGCACACGGCGGCGGTCTACTGCCTCTTGGGCGAGGAGTTCGACCGCGATCCCTTTCTGATCTTCACGCTGCGCGGCATCACCCGCGAGGAGCTGATGACGCAGCTGACCGGAATCGGCGTCAGCGCCGCAGACGACTCGCAGCTCTCCCTGCCAGCCGAGCCTCTCTCTGCGGACCTGGCCGCCTTCTGGCAGGGCACTTCCCTCCCTGCCGACCTGTGGCAGGAGGTGCGCCGCCCGCCGGTCTCGGCGGCGCTGGTCAAGCGCCTGGGCCACTTCCCCTTCTGGCGCGGCGCTACGCCGCTTTTAGAAGCGGTCGAACCGATCTACACAGATGCGACTGCCCGCGGACTGGACATCTATCTCGGCGAAGCGGCAGAACAGTGAACGGGTAAGAAATACCCTGAAATAAGTAGAATTGACGCGATATATACGTAAATATGCGGATGACACCCTGCCTGGCCTATAGGATATAATTTAAGCGATCGGCCAGGGAAAAGTAAGTTCTAGCGCTTGTCAGGGCAGTATGCGCGTAAAATAACGTCCTTTTCAGTCCCGGAACATCATTATGAAATGATATTTTCACAATACGAAAATATCGAAAGGCAGAAGAATGATCAGAAAGTTACTCGCTGGTGCTGCGTTTGTCATGCTGACCTCGTCCGCTTCCGCTCAGACCGGTCTTGGGACCGCCAACAGTTTCAACGTCTTCCTTTTTGGAACCGGCACCGCCAACGCCGGAGAAGCCGAAGGAGCGATCGCCGCCGGTGGAACCCTCAGTCTGTCGGGCTACAACACCACGATCCGCAGTAACGAAGCGGCCTCGATCGGCGGTCTGACAAAGATGGACGGTTCCAAGGGCACCCTCGGGAATATCTCCATCTATGCGGGTGGGAATTTCAATTACAGCTCCGTAAACGTGAACAACGGCGGCAGCGCCTTTGTTCACGGACGCCTGAATCCGGGCAACAAAAGTGACTTCAACGGCGGCGGAAAGCTCTATAACGACGCTCTGACCGGTCAGCCCGGTGTCTACCCCACGGGTTATAACTATGCGGTCGATCCGAAAGTGTTCAGCAGCCAGCAGGCCTTTTCGCTCTCTCAGACAGCGAAGATTTCGGCCGATGCGACCAAGGTGGGCGCACAGTTCCATGTGGTCGACCAGAACAGCTGGACATTCGACGCCAGCACGCAGAAGGGCAGTTTGAAATATGTCTCCGTGGACGCTGCAAAACTGAATGCCCTGAACGGTACGAACCTGCAGCTTCTGAACTTGAAGGATACGGACACCCTCGTCATCGACGTGACCGGCAATCGTCTCTCTCAGACGGCATTTTCGCTTGTGAACGTGAGCCACGATAAGCACTATGCCAACGTTCTATGGAATTTCGCCTCAACAGCCAGCGGCGCGGAGGTTGACATCAGTCAGCGTGCGTTCGAGGGATCTCTGCTCGCTCCGAGCGCTCTGGTCGATCAGAACCAGCTTTTTGAAGGCAACCTGATCGCGAACAACTGGGTCGGCCACGGTTACGAAGACCACCTCTCAACCGAACTCAAGTTCAATGGCACCCTGGGCGCCACGAACGCCGTCACACCGGAAGGCGATTCCCTCTTCATGGTTCTCGGCGGTCTCCTGCCTGTGGCAGGGATAGGGGTGTGGAAACGGCGCCGCCAAGGCAAACAGGCCTGAAACTTCCCATGGCTGGCCTATACTTCATATCCATCCTGCGCAGCGGACCGACCGCAGTGATCTTCTTACCCTGGATGTAATCCATCGTGAGCACCTTGGAAGTGCTGTAAGCCATAACGGGCTGCGGCACGACGATGTGCGGAAACTCCTGCAGGTTCTCCCCGACGCGTGCCAGATTGCATGCCTCCTGCGTGTAGTCTAGCTCGCGGATCAGGTTCTTGTGGAACTCTTCCATAATCCCAACGAACTGGCAGCGGCGGCCTGCCTCGGTATGTTCGTCGGCAAAGCGGGCGATGTCGCTGAGCACCTCGATATCTTCCGCGATCTCCCTGCGAATCCCCGGCCTCTGGATCTTCACGGCGACGGAACACCCATTGTCAACTACCGCCCCCTGAAGGAGGCGGCTTGTCCTCCCTTCCCAAGAGTTCTTGCGAAGTAGAACCATAGGCAGGTTGACAGGGCTGCCCGTATTCAACCCTCCAAAACGAGCGAGGGAGAACCCTTCTGTCGGAAACAATGCCTTCTCCGGTTGCAGGCGTTTACCTTTGCTCAAACGGTGTGCAGACCTTGCAAAGTGTCATACTGCCTGTACGCAGGTTCGGTGTCGGCGCATGGACCAGTTCCTAAGAAACTGCTGACAAAGCGGCTTCTGAAAACTTGATGTCTGTACACTACCCGACTAACGGGCAGAACCGGAAGCCTATTACAAACTATTTTCAAAGAACACGGAAGGAGAGTGCAAGGGGGGTAAAAGACTTGCAAAGCCCGGTGCTAAGACACCGGTTTCGCAACAGGATGACAATTCCCCATGTCGCCTTGTCATATTTTTTATGGAGGATCGCCCGGTGAACCTGCCCGAGCGAGGCGGTCGCCAGTGGCTTCTCCTCGAACTCCTGAAACGCCTTCGACATCCGGCAGCCCAGTTCCTGCTCTACGGTCTCAACGACTTCGGCATAGGAAAAGGGCTCGTTGTGGTCCTGCAGCCGTGTAAGGGCTTTTACGTAGGAGGCGGGCAGCAGATCGCCCCGCGAGGAGAAAACCTGACCGAGTTTGACGTAGATTGGCCCCATCTTCTCCAGGTCG
>JAYTGR010000160.1:0-6849 GCA_043733205.1 Chthonomonadaceae bacterium | reverse complement strand
GAACGATGGTGGCTTTGTTGATAACGTCGCCCTTACGCATCAGCTGAAGGTTTTCGAGCCCTTCCGTCACTTTGCCGAACACCGCGTAGCCCATGTCGAGGTGCGGGGTAGCGCGCAGGGTGAAATAGAACTGACTGGAGGCGCTGTTGGGATCGGAGGAGCGGGCCATGGCCACGACGCCGGCCGTATCGTGTTTGAGCTGCGAGGTCACTTCCAGCGGAATCGTGTGTTTGGAACCGCCCATGCCGGTGCCGAGCGGATCGCCGCCCTGGATAACGAAGCCGGGCTCGTAGCGATGAAAGTTCAATCCATTATAGAAGCCGCTCTCAACAAGCGAGACAAAGTTAGCGGTGGTCAGCGGCGCCAGCTCTTCGAACAGTTCAAACTTGATGGGGCCTTTGGTGGTATCCATCAGTATATAGCGGTTAGCCATTGCAGGAGTTCCTTCCGGGAGGGGTCAGAGGCGGACCTTCGCCGCTCTCCGTTGCTAGATTTTAGCACATTCGCGCACGGGATGGTACGAAACCCAAAAAACAGTTCCTCCTGTAAATCGTGTTTTGAAACAGCCTGAAGGAGGTTTTTTTGACAGGATTTACAGGAGGAACTGGATTTAAAGGATAGGAATTCCGGCCGCATGCGCGTGTTCGTTTAGGCCGCAATGTGTCAGAAATCTATGCCGGGAACCGGAAACTTTTCATCGGTACAGAGGTCGTGGACCTCACCGCGAATCTGACGCAGAACCGCCTCATCGAAAACGTAGTCTTTGCCGGTTTTGGTGCAGGCTGCAGCCACCCGGTTCATCCAGTCGGCGATCTGAACCATTTCGGGCTCTTTCATGCCGCGCGTTGTGACGGCAGGGGTGCCGATGCGCAGTCCGCTCGGCGAAAACGGCTTGCGGGGATCGTTCGGCACGGCATTGAAGTTGGCTTCCAGCCCAGCGCGATAGAGCGCCTGTGCGTAGGGTTTGCCAGGTATTTTGCGCGACTTCATCACATCCACGAGAATCAAGTGGTTGTCGGTGCCGCCGGTCACCAGGGTGAAACCCCGGTCGAGCAGGGCCTGAGCGAGCGCCTTGGCGTTCACGACGATCTGATGGGCATACTGCCGGAACTGTTCCGTCGCCGCCTCGCGGAAGCAGACGGCGAGCGCCGCGATCGTGTTGTTGTGCGGGCCGCCCTGAAGGGCGGGAATAATGGCCTTGTCGATGCGCTCCGGCAGCGTCTGCGAGGGATCGTCCTTCATAGGGCGGTTCTTACACAGGATAAATCCGCCGCGCGGGCCGCGAATGGCCTTGTGGCTGGTGGAGGTGACGACATCGGCGTACGGAACGGGATCGGGATGCACCTTGCCTACGATAAGGGCGTTGATATGTGCGATGTCGGCCACAAGGTAGGCGTCCACTTCGTCCGCGATGGCTCGGAACTTCGCGAAATCCCACTGGCGCGGATAGGCCGTGCCGCCGGCGAAGATGACGTTGGGCCGTTCGCGCAGGGCGATCTCCCGCAGCTGATCGTAGTCCAGCATCTGCGTCTCAGGATTCATACCGGTTACGCCCTGCTCCAGGTGGTAGCCGTAGACGACGGAATGGTAGTAGACTCCGCTGAAGTTCAGGCTGTAGCCGTGAGTTAGATGGCCTCCGCTCTGGAGGTGCATTCCCATGACCTTGTCGCCTGGTTTCATCAGCGCAAAGTAAGTGGCCAGATTGGCGGGCGAACCGCTGTACGGCTGCACGTTGGCATGGTCAGCTCCGAAGAGCGCTTTCGCCCGGTCACGCGCCAGGTTTTCGACTGCATCGACCAGTTCGTTGCCTTCGTAGTACCGCTTACCGGGATAACCCTCCGAATATTTGTTGCAGAAGACGGTCGCCATCGCCTGGAGCACTGCGGAGGAGGTGTAGTTCTCGCTCGGGATGAGGCGGATGATATCGACCTGCCGCCGCGTCTCCTGAACGGTCAGTTCGTAGATCTCAGGATCGACCTGCTGCAGTATTTCGAATTGAGAAGCCGCGGAGACGAAGGGGGTCTCCAGACTACCAACGACTCTTTCCGGCAGTTCTGTTATGGACATAGCGGTAAAATCTCCTTACTATTTACTATTTGATCGCAGGACAGCAGCGCTGCCATCCTGGAAAGGGACTGGTTTTCGGTGGTGCAGGAACAGAATTGTACCCGGCATACTCCGCGGATGTCAATCGGAAAACCAGCTTGGAACTACCGCTAATACGCTTGACGGTATAGGGTATAATGCATTTAGAAGCAGTATTTTAGACGAGGTTTGGAGGAGAATAGGGAATGTCTGTGACTGTCGCTGCGGAGGGATCCGATACCGAAGGCTGGAAACAGTTCGTCAAGTTCTGTGCGATCGGCGCCACGAGCGCGATACTGGATGTGGGGATTTCGCGTCTTCTTATCGATCGGTTTGGAATGCACTGGCTCCTGGCGGGAACCCTTTCCTTTGCCGTGGCAGTGACCAACGGTTACCTTTGGAACAGCCTTTGGACTTTTCGGGGGCTGGGAGCCGTCCGCCGACATACCCAGTATTTGAAGTTTGCGGCCGTGAGTACGGTGGGCCTGGGGCTGACCAATCTGATTATGGCCGCGGCGATTTTGCTCCTGACCGGACATCTCAGCAGCAATCCTCCCCAAGCCGTCTGGGCGGCAGCGAAGGGAACGGCTATCGTGCTGGTGGCAATATGGAACTTTCTCGCCAACAAGCGGTGGACGTTTGCCGAAGCCAGGGTATCGCTGTAAGGTGAGAGAGAACTGCGCATGAAAGCTGCCATAGTTACGACGACCGGTGAGCGCTGCGGCATTGCCGCCTACACACGGGCGCTGATAGACGGCTTGAAGAGTCTGCCGGATGTCGAGGTCGAGATCGTTCCGATTACGGAAGGCCGACAGCCGACCGCGCACTATGCGGCGCAGGCGGAACGTCTGAATGCGCCCGACATCAGCGTGGTGCATATTCAGCATGAACACAGCTTTTGGGGCGGGGTTTTGCCCCGCCGTCCGTTTCCTCTGCGCCCCGACACCGGCTATTGGGAACTGCGCTACCTCATTCAGAAGCCCATCGTCGTGACCGCGCACACCACCTATTCCCTGGCGGAACTGCTGCGCCTCGACTCCGAAACGCGCCTTCCCAAACGCCTCGTCAAGCAGTTCCTCGTCAATAACGCCGCCTATCGGGAGAGCGTGGACATCGCCCCCTTCATCACGGCAATGACGATCGTTCATACCTCGGCGGCACGAAACGCTCTCATCGAACGCGGCGCGAAGCCCGAGTACGTCACGATTGTTCCGACCGGTATTCCTTCGGCGCTGCCGGCCCCCCTGCACGGCGAGGCATTTCGCGATGCCAATCGCCTGCAGGGCAGGCGGGTGCTTACCATCTTCGGCTATATCGCGCCGAACAAGGGGTACGAGCTTACACTCGAACTCCTGCCGTCCCTGCCTTCCGACGTGATGCTGGTAATCGCCGGCGGACCGCGCACACCGGACATGGAGCCTTACGCCGCCCAGTTGACAGCAGTTATCCAGGCGGCTGGCCTGCAGGACCGTGTCCTTATTACCGGTTTCCTTGCCGACAGCGAGGTTGCGGAGGTGATGGCTGCAAGCGATCTACTGCTGGCGCCTCATACCCAGGCCACGGGCTCTTATTCCGTCACGTTCCCGCTGACCCACGGTAAAGCGATCCTGGCCTCCGATATGGACTGCTTCCGCGAGATCGAAGCGCGCGTGGACTGCCTGCAGCTCTTCAATGCCGGAGATTTGGCCGACTATCGTGCCAAACTGCTGGCACTGCTCGACGATCCGATCCGCCGGGAGCGCCTCTCTGCAAACGCCTGCAAATATGCCCAGCGGTTCTCCTGGCCGCGCGTCGCGGGCCTGACACGCAGGGTCTACCAGCAGGCCATCGACGTCTATGGAAGGGGACACCATCCGCATTGACCCCGCATACGACTGGGTATCAGTGCGATTGGCGCAGGGCGCGCAGGTTTTTCAGCTCTTCAGCGCCAATCTCCTTCAGGCGTTTTTCCCACTGCTTACGGAAAGGGCGCAGAGTCTCCACCAGTGTCTCGGCAATCGCCAGATCACGATACCATTTGTGGTTGGCCGGCACGACATACCAGGGCGCGTAAGAAGTGGCGCAGCGGTTGATTGCGATCTCAAACGCCGACTGATAGTTTTCCCAGAGATCCCGTTCCTTCCAGTCGCCTGCGGAGAGTTTCCAGGCCTTTGCAGGATCGTTTTCACGGTCGGTCAGCCGTTTCTTCTGTTCATCTTTATCGATGTGCAGCATGAATTTCAGAATCACCGTGTCGGCATCGGCGAGCAGGCGTTCGAAATGATTGATATGCTCATAGCGGCGCTCCAGAACCTCCGGCGGCACGAGGTTATGGACACGCACTACCAGCACGTCTTCGTAGTGGGACCGGTTGAAAATCGTGACCATGCCCTTGCCCGGAGTTTCGGAGTGAATTCTCCAGAGAAAGTCGTGTGAGAGTTCCAGGGGGTTGGGCGCTTTGAATGAGGCGACACGGCAGCTTTGAGGATTCATGTAGCGCATGACGTGGCTGATGGTGCCGTCCTTGCCGCTGGTGTCCATGCCCTGGAGGACGATGAGCACCGGTGTCGTCTGGGCGGCATAAAGGATCTCCTGCAGGTCGTCCAGTTCTTTGCAGAGGCTCTCGGTGCGTTTTTCGGCATCGTCCCTATCCAGGCCGCCATCGGCACCCGGGTCGATGTCTTTTAGTCTTACTTTTTTGCTTCCGGTCAGTTTGTGCAGCAGCGCCATCGCAGGTCGCCTCCTTAGCCATTAAGATGAAAAATACGTTCGAGGGCGATACCGACCCCGTCGGCGGCATTGGAGCCGACGGTCTGCTGCGCCGCCGCTTTGGTCTCCGGTTTGGCGTTGGCGACTGCGATGCCGAGGCCCGCCCATTTCAGCATGGGGATGTCGTTGTAACTGTCGCCGAAGGCCATTGTCTCCGCCGCGGTAATGCCGAATTTCCCGGCGACCAGAGCGAGGGCAAACCCTTTGTTGGCTTGCGGGGGCATCATCTCCAGATATTCGTCGTTGCTCTTGGTGACATACAGGCCATCGCCGAAGCGGTCTCGAAAGGGCGCGAGCAGGCTGTCTGTCTTCTCTTGCGTATCGATAATGATCATTTTGGTCGGCTCGGTGCCCCGCAGGGTATCGACCATGTCTGGAACGATCTCGATGGGGGCCAGCGTCCGTTCGTGGTACAGTTTGGCCCAGGATGTATAGGCGGCGCTGTAGAAATGATCGTCGAGATAGTAGTTGAGCTGCAGATCGCGATCGCGGGCATAGTCCATAACCTGGGCCGCGATGCCTCCGGCGATCCGGTCGTGCAGCCAGGTCTCGCCGGTATGAGGATTTCTTACCATCGCGCCGTTGTATGAGATGATGGGAGTTTCCAGGCCCATCTGTTCGGCAAAGCGCAGGGTGGACTCGTGCATCCGTCCGGAAGCGATCACGACGACGACGCCTTGCGCGACGACCGCCTGCACGGCGGCGGCATTGCGGGCCGAGACAGCATGGTCGGGGCCGAGCAGGGTATCATCCAGATCGATGGCACAGAGACGATAGGGCAGAGGCGGCAATTGAAGTTCCTTTCCGTATGGCAAACTAGACGACTGAACGACCGAAAGGTTCCGCAAACAGGGCCGTGTTTCCTCTGTCGGCCCAAGAGGAGGAACAGATGAACGCCTGCACAATCGATTCCGGCAGAGCCTACGCCGAGCAGTGCGATAACAGGGACGCACTCGCCGCATTTCGCGCCAGGTTCTTCCTCCCTCCCAATACGATCTATCTTGACGGCAATTCGCTCGGCCTGCTTTCCATCGATGCGGAAGGCGCGGTACAGACGGTTTTGGAGCAGTGGATGACGCTGGGAGTGGAGGGCTGGACGGAGGCCGAACCGGACTGGTTTACACTCGCGGAGCGGCTGGGAGCGCTGACAGCCGATCTGATCGGGGCGGAGGCGGAGGAAGTCGTCATCGCCAACTCTACGACGGTAAATCAGCATCAGCTGCTCGCCACCCTGTTCGATCCCGCTGCTGCCGCGCCCGTCATTCTTGCGGACGAACTCAACTTTGCCTCGGACATCTATGCGCTGCAGAGCCATCTGCGCCTGCGCGGCCTCGACCCTGCCGCCGCCCTCCGTCTCGCCCGCAGCCGCGACGGAGTCACGCTCGCGGAAGACGACCTCATCGCGGCGATGACTTCCGATGTGCAGATCGCCCTGTTTCCCGCCGTTCTCTATCGGAGCGGACAGCTGCTCGATATGGAGAGACTGACGCGTGAGGCGCACCGGCGCGGGATTCTCATCGGCTTCGACTGTTCGCACTCCATCGGCGCAGTGCCGCACGCGCTGAATCTGTGGGGAGTGGATTTCGCGTTCTGGTGCAGCTATAAGTATCTGAACGGCGGGCCGGGCGCTGCCGCCGGCCTCTATTTGAACAGGAGGCACCACGGACGCATACCGGGGCTGGCAGGCTGGTTTGGGCATAAAAAAGAGACACAGTTCCAGCTGGAACTGGCATTTAAACCGGCGGAGGGGGCGGGCGCTCTGCAGATCGGCACTCCCAATATCCTGAGCATGGCCCCGCTGCTGGGCTCACTTCCGATGTTCGCTCAGGCAGGGATGGACCGGCTGCGGGAAAAATCGCTGGCGCTGACCGACTACCTCATGCAGCTGATCGACCGCGAACTGACGGAATTTGGAGCTGAGATCGTGACTCCGCGCGACGCGGAGCGGCGGGGCGGTCATACCGCTCTGCGTCACCCTGCGGCGCGTGCATTGGGGTTAGCCCTGCGGGCCAACGG
>JAYTGR010000159.1:0-17209 GCA_043733205.1 Chthonomonadaceae bacterium | reverse complement strand
GCGCTTTTCTTGCTGTTCTGCCGACCTGGCAGGCAGAGAGCAGACTGCCTGTTTCCACGAAGCCCACACAATCGATTGGCGCATTTATCAAACCCATTGCGGTGACAGCAACGGATTCGCAGACAGGCGCCGGCCGAACTCCCGATAAAACGATCGATGGAAGCGGATGGGACGAAGAGAAACCCGGAAGCGGCCTCTACAACAGCCTGCTCAATGAGCGCAGACACGACTACGAAGTGCTGGGCAAAGCGCCTTCGTGCTTTGCCCAGCAGAAACATCTTCCCGTCTGGAAGAAGGAGCACCCGGAACTTTCAGGTGTTTACAGCCAGGTTTTGCAGAACGTCGCGAAGCGAGCTGACCTTGCCTTCGATGCCTTCTTCCGGCGTGTCCAGAAAGCGGAGACACCCGGCTATCCCCGCTTCAAGGGCAGAGGGCAGTACGACAGCATCACCTATCCGCAATCGGGCTTCTCCCTTGGAGAGAACACCGTCATTCTCTCCAGGATCGGAACTGTCAAGGCGGTTCTGCACCGCCCGACAGAGGGAACGGTCAAGACATGCATGGTGAAGCGCAAAGGCGAGAAGTGGTATGTCACCCTCTCCTGTCAGGTCGAAGCCGAACCGCTTCCTGACTCCGAGGAGAAGATCGGTATCGACGCTGGATTGAACAAGTTCGCGACTCTCTCCAATGGCGAAACGATAGAGAACCCGCGTTTCTATCGCAGAGACGAAAAGGCTCTGGCAAAGGCACAGCGCAAGTTAGACAAGGTCAAGAACAAGCATCGCAGCAAAGCGCGCAGGAAGGCGACGATGGTCGTGCGCCGTGTCCATGAGCGCATCAGGAACCGCAGGCACGACTTCGTTCATCAGACCGCCAGAAGGCTCGTCAGCCGTGAGAGTTGTCACTGGCCTTTTTGTCGGATACCAAGCTTGTTGGAAACCGTATAGGGAAGGTGCAGGCGCTGCAGTGTTCCCGCAGCGATATCGCCCGCAAGTTTTTTCATCGACGCGTCGGAAGCGGTGCCGGTGAGTTCCACGATCCCGTTCTTGACGCTGGTGTCGACATAGCTGCTGTCCTCCGACAAGGATCCGACGAAGTTTCCCTTCGCCGCCATAATGTCCTGTCTTATGAGTTCCTGTACCGCCGTAGAGGTGTTTGCCACATTCGCTTCCATCAGGACACTGTTGGCACCGCTTTCCACTGCCTTGCCATCCTGCGCATAGCGGCCAAGCGTCTGATTTTCAAAACGATAGATAGGCACCTGAATGGGAACCCGATTATTGATGGGTATCCAGCTGGGCGGAGTGGAGAAGAGGGTTCCGGTAGAGTCGTTGCTGATGTTGAGCGCCCACTCCGCTGTCGCCCATCCTTTTACCAGCAGTATACCGTCTGCTTTGACAAGCGTCCATTCGTTGTTGAACATGGTCGCGGACTGCGTCCCGTCGCTGTTCGCCACCCGTGTATCGACAGAAACATTCTCGGGCTTCACACTGTCTGTGGCCAGTTTCAGCAGCGTGTCGGCATCGATATGAACAGGGACGTTGTCAGGAATGCCAGCCAGTTTCTGAATGGGCAGTGTTGTCATGGCGACCGCAGCGCTGTGCGCATTATGCCGAGCCTGTACGCGGCCGAACCAGAGTGCGGCGGCTATCCCCACCAGAACGGCCGGAATGAGCACGATTCTCAGGCCGTTTCCCAGCTGCCGGCCAAACTCTTCCTGCTGGGCTTTTGCCGCGCTCCGGGACCGTTCGGCGCGCAGCGCGACCACCTCCGGAGCGAGTTCCTGGGCCGTGGCGTTCAGGCCGAGGTACTGAATGGCTTCCTCGATCGGCAGCGTGGTTTCGCGCCAGGTATGCTCCGCATCGCGCTTCGCTTCCAGTGCCGCCGCCGCCAACGCGACCTCCTGCGGTGTCACACGCAGCGCAGAGACGCTGTCCAGCGTCTCTGCCTCCGTCGTGTGCGCGGCAATAGGCACATATGCCGCTGCGCCTGCGTTCGTCTCTCTGCTCTCCTGATCCTGTAACTGCATACTCGCAGCCTGCCTTTCCTAATACCGCCACAGATGAGTTCCGATACGGGTGCCTTGCCTGCACGAAAACGACCTTATCTCCAGACTCAATTTCCGAGTAGACCGGCTTCCTGTCAGGAATGTTCCCTGTGAAACGCATTCGGCAGAGCGCTGAATCGCACTGTTTATCGGCAGCGGCAAAGGAATATCATCTGTTTTTAACAATTGACAGAAACTTATTTTATTTGTCTGCGTCTATCAATTAAGTCCAATAGGATGATTCCGCCTTGTTTTGCCTGGCGGACCGCGAAAATCCGCCTCCATGAAAGAGAATTTACGATGATAAACAATATGCCCCGATTCGGTAAGCACCAGGTTGAGCTGTCTAAGACCAGCGAAATTTCGAGCAAAGATGCCAGGGCCGCGCTCCCCGTGGCTGCGGCCAAGACCGTGAAGGGTCAAAAGTACGTCTCTCCTCTGGGACGACACAGCCGACAGACGCATCGCCGCGCCGAAGAGCGGGCCACTGCCGCCGGGTTCACCACCGAGAAAGAACAGCATGCCGACGACCGCGCCGCTGTCGAAACAGAGATCAGCCGTTCGGAGCAGCAGAAACTGAACCAACGCGCACAGAATACACGCGGCGCTGCTCCGAAAGCCTGAATTCGGCTCAGGAGCCTTCTGTCCTCGCCTCAGACCGGCAGTCGCTGCACGAAAAGGCAGGGGGCTACCTTACAATCCTGCTCACACTGTGTGTCCTCGTTAATCTGAAAAGCGAGCCCCTTCTCTCCTCGGAGAGAAGGGGCTCGCTGAATTTTCCGTCGGTATGTCTGCAGTACCTGCGGCGAGGACGGTATGCGGCGGCGCTTACCAGCCGGTGACACTGATCCAGTTGCGGGTGACATAGTCACCGAGCGTGCCGAAGAGGAAGATGAGCCAGACGAAACCGATGGAGGCCCACAGCCAGACCAGACGGGTTCCCATCTTCACCTGCATGAAGAACAGCACGACCAGCACCGCCTTGGTCGTGGCGATCGCCATGGCGACCACGTTGTTCAGCCCACCACCCATGTTCACATAGGAGGCACCGACCGTCATTAACATCAGCACTACCAGCAGTACATAGACGATGTAGTATACTTTCGGCTGGGTAACATGGTGCGTCTGATGTGTGGCTTCTTGATCCATGTGCGAAAAAACCTTCCCTTACGAACTCGGAATGAGATAGAACAGCGGGAACAGAAATATCCAGACTATATCGACGAAGTGCCAGTAGAGGCCCGCCATCTCCACCGGCATATAGTAGTCTACCTGCGGATGCTTGAACATCAGCATAAAGAACAGGATGCCCATGATCAGGATGCCGATGACGACGTGAAACGCATGCAGTCCGGTCATAGCGAAGTAGAGACTGAAAAACAACTGGGCTTTCGCGGAATAGTCCGGCTCAACGGTATTCTTTGGAAACATGACAGCAGCACTCGCGGCCGTATGTGTTTCCGCAGTCGATGTCGCTTTTGCCGGCCCAGAAGCGGCTTCGCCTCCTTCCAGCGTGTAACTAAACGAAGGGCCTGGAACGTGGTGCTGCTCGAACTTCTCTTTCCACTCGAAGCCTTTGATGACAAGGAAGCAGAAGGAGAACAGGATCGTGATCCCAAGAAACATCATCTGCTTCTGGCGATTCTTCATCTGAGCATGATAGACCGCCATCGCCATCGTCAGACTGCTGGTCAGCAGAACCATAGTATTGGTGGCGCCCATCAGCACGTTCAGATGATGATGCGCCTCCAGAAACACGCCCGGATTCTCGCGGCGGTAGATCGTATAGGCCAGGAACAGAGCCCCGAAAAACATGATCTCGGTGACCAGGAATGTCCACATTCCTACCACATACGATTCGTTCTGCTGATCCATATCCTCGAACTGATGCTGAAGGTGCGGATCGTGATGATGTCCGTATTCCTCTGCCACTTCCACACTCATAATACACTCTCCTGAAATCGGCGTTCGCCGCTCTTATCGGTGACAGGCGTCATTCTGTGTCAGGATGTCCCTGCGGATGGCCCTCTTCCGCATCGCGTCCGGATTCCTGACGCACGGCGGCTCCTGCACCAGGCATCTCTTCACGCTCTGCCTGCGCTCCCTCTTCGGTTTCGCTGTCGTAGTCGTAGGCTTCCCACGTCACGACTGGGGTCTCATGGAAGTTCTCCATGGGCGGCGGTGAGCTGGTCGTCCACTCCAGGCCGACTGCCCCCCAGGGGTTGTCACCCGCTTTCGCGCCGTATTTCAGCGACCAGATAAAGTAGACCAGCGGGATGCCATAGCCGACAGCAAGCACTGAAGCGCCTGCGGAGGACAGCACATGCCAGACCTGATACTCTGCCGGGTAGTAGTGATAGCGGCGCGGCATTCCCAGATAGCCCACAACGAACTGCGGCAGGAAGGTCAGGTTGAAGCCCAGGAACGAGATGCCGGCAGCCAGTTTGGCCCATCCCTCGGGATACATACGGCCGGTGATCTTGGGCCACCAGAAATGGAGCCCGCCCAGATAGCCCAGTGTCGCACCGCCTACCATGACGAAGTGGAAGTGCGCCACAACGAAGTAGGTCATGTTCAGGTGGACGTCCATCGCCAGGGAGGCAAGGTAGAGTCCGGTCAGCCCTCCGACTGTGAACAGTCCGATGAAGCCCAGCGCATAGATCATCGGCGCAGTGAACCAGACTTGTCCCTTATAGATTGTCGCCGTCCAGTTGAATACTTTGATCGCAGAAGGCACAGCCACAATGAAGCTCAGGGCCGAGAACACCATACTGGTATACAAAGACTGCCCGGTCACGAACATGTGGTGGCCCCACACCAGGAAGCCGAAGACGGCGATGGCGATCGACGAGAATGCGACGAAACTGTAGCCGAAGATCCGCTTACGCGAGAAGCAGGCGATGATCTCGCTGACGACGCCCAGAGAGGGCAGGATCATGATATAGACGGCCGGGTGCGAGTAGAACCAGAACATGTGCTGGAACAGGATCGGATCGCCGCCCAGAGCCGGGTTGAAGATGCCGAGATGCAGCAGGCGCTCCGCCACGACCAGGGCCAGCGTGATCGCAACGACCGGAGTTCCCAGAATGATGACGACGCTCGTGGCATACATGGCCCAGATGAAGAGCGGCAGGCGGAACCAGGTCAGGCCCGGCGCGCGCATCTTGTGGATGGACACGATGAAGTTGATGCCCGTCAGAATGGACGAGAACCCGGCGATGAAGATGCCGACCAGGGTCAGAGAGACGTTGCTGTTGCTGTAGACGCTGCTGTAGGGCGTATAGAAGGTCCAGCCGGTATCGACGCCGCCCATCACCATCGCCGCCAGCGCCATCAGACCGCCGATGGTATAGAGATACCAGCTCAGCAGGTTGAGGCGCGGAAAGGCCAGATCTTTCGCGCCGATCATCAGTGGGATGACGAAGTTGCCGAGCGTCGCCGGAATGGAGGGCACCAGGAAAAAGAAGACCATCAGCACGCCGTGCATCGTGAACATCTTGTTATAGACTTCGGAAGTCAGCAGCTGTCCGTGCGGCGAGGTCAGTTCGATCCGGATCATCATGGCGGCGAATCCGCCCAGGAGAAACATGATCGAGATGGAGACCAGATAGAGGACGGCGATCCGCTTATGGTCGATCGTCAGGAGCCAGTCTTTGACCGAGTAGCTCCAGTTCAAATAGCTTGTTTTCTGCTCCCCGGCACGCACGGGGATGCCAGCAGGCGGCAGTGCGGTTGCGCTCATAGTTTGCTTCCTGTATTCCGGGTCTGCGCGGACGTCGTCTGCGCTCCACTCTTCAACTCGACAGCCGCAGAGGGCTGTCCGGGCTTAGCCGTAGGCGTCGTGCCGTTCGTCGGGGGGGTGGCGCCGCCAGCAGGCTGCATCGATTCAGCAGCGGGGGCGGTAGTGCGCGGTGCGTTCTTGGTCGCAACCGGCGTTCCCGATGCGCTTCCCAGCGTTTTGATATAGATGATCAGGTCGTGTACCTGTTCTTCGGTGATTTGATCGTCTCGATAGGCAGGCATCGTAGTCACCTGCCCGTAACCTTCCAGAAGGTGGTCTTCCGGTTTGCGGATCGCGCCCCGCAGATAGTCATCGTTGGCCGTGACGATCTCACCGCTCAGGAGTTTGCGCGGGCGATTGTAGAGGCCGATAAGCGAGGGCGCCCGCACGGAATCCTGGGGGCCGTGGCAGTTGGAGCAGGCCAGCGTGGTAAAGAGTTCGCGTCCCTTCTCGGAGGCCGTCTCAACTTTCGGATCGTTCGCACCCTGCCCACCCGTCTTAAGCCAGGTAGCGTAGTCGGCCGGGGTCATGACATAGACCCAGCCGCCCATTTCCGAGTGATTGGTGCCGCAGTACTCGGTGCAGAACAGGTGGTATCGACCAGGACGCGTCGCCTCGAACCAGACCGTATTGTAGCGGCCAGGAAGTGCATCGCGCTTGATGCGAAAGGCAGGAACATAGAATCCGTGAATGACATCCTGCGAGATGAGGGTCAGTTTGAACGGACGACCGATCGGAACATGCAGCTCGTTGTTTTCGCGGATCCCGTTGGTGTGCTCCAGATGCCACATCCAGCGCTTACCGACCACGAAGATCTCCTCCGCATTGGCGGGCGGATTGAAGACCTGGGTATAGGGAACCATCGCCAGAAAGAAAACGGTCAGGCCCAGAATCAGCGGAATGATCGACCAGGTCAGCTCCAAGAGGAGGTTGTGGTGCGACGGCTTCGACCGATCCACTTTATTGCCGCGCCGATAGCGCACCGCAAAAAAGATCAGCAGAGAAAATACCAGTGCTGAAAAGAAAATCGTCAGCGCAGTCAGTAGAAAGCCCAGTGCATCTATCTGGTTGGAGAAGGTAGAGGCCCGCTCCGGCAGGAAGGGAAAATTCATGGAAACGCCTCCGGTTTCGAGGACGGGTGTATATCTCACCCGTCTGCATGGCGTTGCGCCAACCGCCTGCTAAGAGACGGAAATGCTGCACATTCTAGGTCGTGCTTTTTTTGGCCTTGGGAGCTGGAATAAGCCCCTGTGCGATCAGTTCAGTATGGCGCTGCTTTTCGAAGCGGAACAGCAGCAGGATCGCCCCTGCGATAATCAGCACTGTCAAGGAACAGGTGAATTTGATGATGCGGTCTATCGCAACCCCGTACCGACTCGTCGTCGGGTCGTAGTGCGAGCAGAGCAGCGTGAACTTGTCCACCATCGAGCCTATTTTATTGTGCGAGGCGTCTATAAGGCACAGTTTCAAATCCTTCGGTGAATAGTCGACGCCGAGCAGATAGCGCGAGACATGTCCTTCCGGAGTAATCACGACGATTCCGACGGCGTGGATCGGCTGCTGAGTCTTCGGATCGATGATATAGCGGAAGCCGACCGCCTGCGCCAGTTTGTGAATGTTGGCGTCATCGCCTGTCAGGAAACTCCAGCCCTGTTTTGCTTCCGGGCGACGGTAGGAGTCAAGATAGTCGCGCTGTTTCGCCGAAGCCAGTGTCCAGGTCTCTTTCGGATCGATGCTGACCGTGACCGCGTTGAACTCTTTACCGGCAGTGAAGGAGAGCGCGTTGAACGCCTTCGCCATACCGTCCATCTCCAGGGTACACATCCCTGCGCAGCGATAGAACGGCAGTGCCAGGACGACCGGCTTGCTGCCGAAATAGTCGCCCAGTTTGACCTGCTTGCCCGTCTGATCGGTAAAACTCAGGTCGAGCGGAACCTGCGCATCCAGCTTCTGGTCGATCCCGATGTTGGCATCAGTGTTGATATTGGGCTGCACGGAAGGCGTTTGGGCCACGGCCGACAGAGCGCTGAAAAGCGTCAGGGCGCCCACGAGCAGCAGAGACTTCGATGCGATTGTGAACCGTCGGGTCATAAGAACCACCCCGTTCCTTAATACGCCCTACATGCCAGGCGTGTGGCGCGTGTAACTGGAATCGTCCAACGAGTTACCGTTTTTGTATCCGACTTTGCCCTGCACAGCGGGTTGCGTGCCATCCGGCAGCGGATTATTGACAAAGCCGCGATCGACGGCGGGCGGCGTGATATCGTTCTTCGCTCCGTCCACACTTTCGGTCGGCAGCCCCTTCGCCTCTACGATCATCATCGCGCGGTCGATGGGAATATAGGTCGCGTCCTTGCCATCGCCGTCCTTCCAGGTTCCATAGCCTTTGAGATGGGCGGTTTCCCGACTGCGATAGATTTTGATATCTTTGACCGGATCCGGCTGGAGCTGTGGCACATCGGCCGCAGGTCTGCGGCGATCCACATCCGGAACCGTATTGGCGCTGTGGTTTAAGAACTGCGGTACAAGCAAGGCGTAGAGGCCCAGCACGACAAGAGAGGTCACGCCGACAAATACGACCAGGAAGAAGCCCCACTTCATCAGGACCGGGATCGAGATGTCGGTATCTTCGTATCCTAATTTTTCGGCATGCTCGGTCGATTGCAGCGGTGCAGAGTGTTCATCATGCATGGTGTTTCACCTCTCGAAAGCCGTTCACAAACTGCGGAGCTGGCAGAAGCGCGTTCCTGCTTAAGAAGTATACGAACAGCGCGAACCAAAGACCTCCAACAGCTGCCGCCGCCGCGCCAGCCAGCAGAACCATACTCATGCTGCCGTTATGAAAGATAGGCAGAACGTGCCACGTCAGATCGGTCAGGCGCATGATCATCAGCCAGAGCGCGACGCCCGAGAGCAGCCCCGGATAGCGCTTGGTCTTGCCCGAGAGCAGTGCCAGAAAGGGCACGAAGAACTGGAAGATCACGATAAACGCCCCGACATAGAGCCACATGCCCTGGAAGCGGTGGACGTAGAAGATGATCTCCTGCGGAAGGTTACCGTTCCAGATAATGAGCCACTGCGATAGCGAGAAGTAGGCCCAGACCATGGTCAGCATCAGCAGCATGTTGCCCCAGTCTTTGCGCACCGTCTCTGTAACGAGACTTTTCGTCCAGGGTGCGCGGTCGGCGGCATAGCCCCTCGCTCCGATAAAAGTCACCAGTCCCATAGCGGCCATCGTCTGTGAAATCACAAACCAGGCACCGAACATGGTGGAGTACCATTCCGGCTCCAGCGACATGACCCAGTCGAGCACCGCGAAGGTGACGATGATGACATGCATCACCATCCCCAGCGCCGCCATATTGGTGCGCTGCTGCGCGTATCCCAAATTCCCCGTCTCGTCCTGCTTCTTTGACAAGTGCGTCAGGACGACGGTAAAGAAGGTCCAGAAGGCGAAGTAGAACAGGCTGCGAATGGCCACGGCGGGCACATTCATCATTCCCGCCCTGTGCTGAAGCACCGCGCTGTCCGCCACCATCTTCGGATCGGCCCAGGGATAGATGAAGTAGGCTCCCCGGAACAGGAGCGGCAAAAACAGCACGAACAGGATCGGCAGAATCTTGGCGCCCGCCTCGAACAGCCGCATGACCGGATAGCCCCAGTTCGACCGCACGACCGTCTGAAGCAGCATTAGACCGAAGCAGCCGAGGCTGTAACAGGTCCACACGAGCCAGCCGAAGAAGTAGGCCTGCCAGAACATTTTTTCATTGAAGGTTCCATTGAGGTTGTGCATGAGCATTGCACCGCCCAGGAATGCGAGTCCGCCCAGGACTGCCAGTACGCTGCCGATTTTACCTAGGCGTCTCAGGCCGGAAGGCATTGTTTCTTGTGTCGTCATCACTCCTCCGGTCTACTCCTTTGCCGCGCCACTATCCGGATGGCTCAGTTTTTGCTGATCGTCCGGGGTGAGGTCGGCGGGCTGTGCATTCTGGCTGGTCTGCAGGACACGGATGTAGGCGGTAATGGCCCAGCGATCCGGCTGTTCGACTTGAAATGCACGCGGCGTCATCGTACCGTAGCCGTTGGTAATTACATCGTAAAAGTGCCCAATGGGCATCTTGCGCAGGCGGTCGGTATGGTAGTTGCCAACGGGCCGCTTCGAGTTGAAGCCACGCAGGGCGATCATCCCCTTGCCGTCGCCCATTTTGCCGTGGCACGGTGAGCAGAAGATATCGTAACGTTCTCGTCCACGCTCCAGCATCTTGTGTGTGTCGTTGTCGAAAACTTTGAAGGCGGCAAGGGGAATAGTCTCGACATACTGCGCCCCAACTAGTTTGTCCCCAACGATCTGACCGCCGGCATAGCCGGTATAGTACTGTTCGTCGGTCTTCAGCCCGCCACGCGCGATGGTATGCGTGACAGGAGGACGCGAACCTGCGCCGTCCGAAAAGAACTGACTGGCCGACTGCGCCTTGTTTTTCTTCTGCACCCACATGTCGATATGACAGCCGGTCAGAAGGAAAAGAGCACTGGTCGTCGCCGCCAGTCCCAGGGCCGCGCGTCGCCATCGGCCTTTATTGTACGTATTTTGTGTCGTTTCCACCACGTTATCGCTCCACTTCCGAAACGTCCGACGGATGCAGGCTCTGCAGGAATTGCCAGGTGTTCTCATAATCGAATTTCGGGTCCGCTGCTTCGATGCAGAGGAAGAACTTATCCTGTGAGGCCCTCTCGAAGTTCTTCGCGTTGAAGATCGAATGATACAGGCGCGGCAGGCCATTCATCAACAGCATTCCAAAGACGGCTCCGAACGCAGTGAAGAGAATGGTCATCTCGTATGCGGCCGGAATAAAGGAGACCCAGCTATGGAACGGCTTGCCGCCGATGTTCATGGGATAAGACCAGGCGCGTGTGACGATGTCGACCGGCGCGCGGCTGATAATTTTTTCCATCCAGGGCGATGTCGTGGACCACTCCAGGCCGTAGCCGAAGCAGAGGCCCATGATTCCACAGCCGAACATCACCCAGGGCACGCGGATATCTTCTTTGGCTATCTTCTCCGCAAGGCCATGTACCGGAAAAGGGGTATAGGCTTCGACAATGCGATAGCCAGCGTCGCGGATCTTATCCGCGGCTTCCATAATAGCGTCTGCGTTATCGAATTCGGCCATCAGGCCGTAAACCGTTGAACTCATGGGCGTCACTCTCTGCTTAGCATAGTGGACTATATGGAATGCGATGGAATGAATTCCTTCGCTAGAGGCGCTTCGTGCCAAGCAATCGCCTTCGCGGGCGCCTTGCCTCTTACTTGTCTTATGCGCCCTCAGCAACAGAGCGAGGAAACCTCGACACTGTCGAGCGCAGGGAGATCGCTGTTTGTCCAGGCAGCCCCCTTTTTATGTCGGGAAGGGGGCCGGGGGTTTAGGTCACTCGGCGTGTTCGTCGACCACTGGGGTCACTTCGAAGGTATGTGTAGGGTCGCGATCTGCAGCGGCGTGTCCTGTTTTGTGCTTCATCCCGAATAGCAGTTCCTTCATTTCGAACATATTGATGATTGGCAGCACCCGCATGAACCCGAACATCAGGAAGATGAAGAAGCCCATGGTGCCGATGAACAGGGACCAGTCCCAGAATGACGGCGTATAGTAACCCCACGAGGAGGGAACATAGTCGCGATGCAGACTGACCGGGATGATAACGAACCGCTCCAGCCACATACCGATGCTGACGAACTGCGAGATAATGAACAGCGCCACGAGGTTACGACGGATCTTCGGGCTCCAGAGCAGCTGCGGAATGACTCCGTTGCAGAGCAGCAGGCCGTAGTAGGTAAACTTATAGGGGCCGAAGAAACGGTTCAGGATAAGGGCCCACTCGTACTTGTCGCCGCTGTACCATCCGAAGAAGACCTCCAGAATATAGCCGTAGAAGACGATCAGTCCCGTGGTCAGCATGACCTTCGCCATCCAGTCGATGTGCGTCATGGTGATCATGTCTTTGAGCCCGTACCAGGCCCGGATCGGGATACCGACGGTCAGCACCATGGCGAAGCCTGCATAGACGGCTCCCGCGACGAAGTAGGGCGGGAAGATCGTGGTATGCCATCCTGGCACGATACCGACAGCAAAGTCGAAGGAGACAATGGTGTGTACGGAAAGCACCAGCGGTGCGGAGATGCCAGCCAGCACCATATAAGCCGTCTCATACCGCGACCAGTGGCGGGAGGCGCCGCGCCAGCCGAGTGCGCCGATGGCGTACAGCACCCGCATTGGTTTGGATGTCGTCTTATCGCGCAGCATCGCGAGGTCGGGAATCAGGCCGACATACCAGAAGAGCAGGGAGACCGTGGCGTAGGTCGAGACAGCGAAAACGTCCCAGAGCAGCGGACTGCGCCACTGAGGCCACATGCCCAGGATGTTCGGGCCGATCGGCAGCAGCCAGTAGTCGTTCCAGGGCCGGCCCGTATGCAGCAGCGGGTAGATACCGGCGCAGGCGACAGCGAACAAGGTCATGGCTTCTGCAAATCGGTTGATCGAGCTGCGCCACTGCTGTTTCAGCAGCAGCAGGATGGCCGAAATGAGGGTTCCAGCGTGGCCGATACCGATCCACCAGACAAAGTTGATGATGTCGAAGCCCCACCCGACCGGAACGTTGACTCCGAAGATACCGACTCCCTTGTAGAGCAGATACGTGATACTCATCAGCATCACGTTCAGCAGAAGGAAGCCTATTCCGAAGGTCACGAGCCAGGCATAGGGATGGACACGCTGATCCAGAATGAGCTTAGCGATACGGTCGCCGAGGTTCCCATAGTTATGGGTCTTCCCTGGCAGCATGCTGTCGGTAAGCAGGTCTTCCTCATGCCCAACAGGTTGTGTCGTCTGTTCTATATCCACCGTGTTACTCCACCACCGGCGTGTCGGGGCCGTTTTCTACGTCCGCAGTGATCGCCGGGTTCGGGTTTCGCAGTCGCGCCAGGTAGGTCGTGCGGGGGCGCGTATTCAGTTCGCCGAGCATCATGTAGTTGGTCGGCAGGGCTTTCAGTTTCGAGACCAAGGTGGTCTTATCGGCGATGTCGCCGAAGACGATTGCCTGCGTCGGGCAGGACTGCTGGCAGGCGGTCACCACCTCGCCATCTTTGATCGCTCGGCCCTCTTTCTTAGCGGTCTGGCGCGCAGTATTGACTCTCTGCACACAGTAGGAACATTTCTCCATTACTCCGCGGCCGCGCACGGTCACTTCGGGGTTGGAGAGCAGCTGCAGCACCAGACTGTCGTTGTTGCCGCTCAGTTTGTCCGGATCGGGCTGGCCTGCCGTGTACTTGTAGAAGTTGAACCGGCGCACTTTATAAGGACAGTTGTTGGAGCAGTAGCGGGTCCCAACGCACCGGTTGTAGACCATCTGGTTCATGCCCTCTTTGCTGTGAACCGTAGCAGCGACCGGGCAGACCGGCTCACAGGGCGCGTTTTCGCAGTGCATACAGGTCACAGGCGTAAAGAAGGTGTGTGGGTTCGAGATTGGGCCGCGATAGTAGCGGTCGATACGAATCCAGTGCATCTCGCGTCCGCGCTGCACCTGATCTTTGCCGACTATGGGAATATTGTTCTCGTTCTGGCAGGCGGTCACGCAGGCGTTGCAGCCGATGCAGACGTTATTGTCGATCGAGAGCCCCCAGCTGTAGGCGTAGGCGTTCTCATCGCTCTTGTATTCGTGGTCCTTCGCGTCGTAGAGGGAGAGCTGCTTGCCTTCACCATTATCCGACGCGGTGGCCTGATGGTCATCGACGGCGATCTCCGGATTCTTCGTGGCCTCGGTCTGGGCGAAGTCGTTCTTCTTGAGGAACACATCCAGCGTGTCTTCCATCAGGATGTCTCGGCCTTCCATGCTGTGGTGGCTGCGAGTGTGGGACAGCGGGTAGGTCTCTCCGGTCGCGGCTGCTTTCACGCCAACCATAAAGTAGGGCGCGGCAGTTGTGCAGAGCAGATAGCCATTGAAGCCGGTGCCCATGCCGATCTTGCCGACGTGGGTGCGGCCGTAGCCAAGATGGATGGTCACGGCGTCGTCGGGATGGCCGGGCAGGACGAGCACGGGAACCTTCAGTTTATGCTCCCCAAGCGCGAACTCGACGACTTTTTCATCGGCCACAGTCAGGCCGCCGACGGAGGGCGCAAGGCCGAGTTTTTCGGCGGTGGCCTGGCTCATCAGCGCGGCGTTGTCCCAGGTGAGTTTGGTGAGCGGTTTGGGCAGCTCCTGCATCCAGCCGTTGTTGTTGAAACGGCCGTCGCGCACGGTCGGGTCAGGCAGAAGCAGCAGTTCCAGACCCTGACTGTTGCCAGCCGCAGGAGTCGTGGCCGCTTTGGCCGCGCCGGGGGTGAGCGCGAAGGTCTTCGTCGGGAAGGCGCTGTTCTTGACCACGCCGTCGTGCAGGGACTCCTGCCACCACTTCTCGAAGTCGGGCGCGGGATTCTGGGATTTCCAGTAATCATAGACGAGGTCGTAACTGTTCGGCATGGGGCCGGTGAGGGCGGCGAGCAGTTCCAGATCGGAGTGCGCGCCCTCGTACAAGGGAGCGATCAGCGGCTGGATGACGGAGACAGTGCCATCGTAGGCGCGGGCATCGCTCCAGGCTTCCAGGCTGTGGGCAGCAGGCAGATGCCACTTGCAGACGGCGGAGGTCTCATCTTCGTGCATGCTGAGATGCGCGGTCAGCCGTGTGGCCTGGACTCGGCGGCCGAAGTCGAGATCGACCGGTGCAGTGTAGACAGGGTTGCCGCCTAAGATCAGCAGTACCTTGACAGCGCCGTCGATCTTCATATCATCCGCCAGCCGATGCAGTGAGTCCAGTTGGTCGATGGGCTGAGACTCGACGGCGTCGGTATAGCTGACGGTCTTGCCGACATTACCGAGTGCGGCGTTGATGGCGTGGCAGAGGACATGGACAGCGGGCGGCTGATGATCTCCGGTCACGACGATACTCGTACCGCTGGAGGCTTTCAGATCGGTGACGAGGGCATCGAACCAGACTTTGGGCACCCCTGCGGGCACTTCACCTGCGCCGGCATCCACCCCGAGCGCACCGGCGACGGCACGAGCGAAGGCTTCTATCTGACTGGCTTTGAGCGGCAGGCGATGGTCGGCCATCGTGCCGGTAATAGACGGGCAGCTCTCCACTGCGTAGAGCCGGCTCATCGTCATTTTCTTCGGATCTGTCAGCGAGATATCCATGCTCCGGACACGCCGCTTGACGGCGAAATCGCGGGAGTAGCGGATATGACCGGGCATCGAGAGCAGAAAGTCGGCATCGAGCGACAGGATTGTGTCGGCCTTGCTGAAATCGTAGAGGGTATTGACAGGCTGTCCGAAGGCGGCTTTTGCGCCGTTGAGCACGTTGTCGCGGCCGCACGGCTCATACTGGTGCCACTTGGTGCCCGGATATTTCGCCAGCAGACCTTTGATCTGGTGCGTAAGCGTAGGCGAGGTGACGGTTTCGGTCAGGATGCGGAAGCCGGTGCCGTCCTGCGTGTCCAGCAGTGCTTTGCGTATGGTATCGAGGAAGGAGGGCCAGGTGCCGATGGAGCCTTCGTTCGCGATATTCTGCGAGCGCTCGGGATCGTAGAGATCGAGCAGAGTCGCCTGCACGGTGCTGGAGTTGGAGCCGAGCGAGGCCGGATGCATTGGGTTGCCCTCGATGCGGGTGGGCCGCCCTTCATTGCTTGTGACCAGAACACCGGTCGCCAGACCATGCTCTACGACGGAGGTCGCGTAGAGATTGGGGACGCTGATAACGCGGTCTTCCGACTGCTCGGCTGCGGGAACGACTTTTTTAGCGGGCAGCCAGCGGCAGCCGCTCAGCCCGGCCAGAGCCAGAGAGGCACCAGCCAGCGTGAGGAAGCGGCGGCGATCCATGTTCGGGATGTCGAATGAGCGGGTATGTTGCGGAACCTCATCGAGCAGATACTCGCGGAACTCAGGGGTATCCGCCAGCTCTTCGAGGCTGCGCCAATACTGTTTGCCGCTCTGACCTTCCAGCTTGGCGCGGAAAGTGCGGGCATCTACGGGTCTCTTCGGATTCATATCCATAATTCTCATCTACCTGCCAACAGGCTTAACGGAGGTTTTCCGGGCGGAACGAATTAATGATGGCACACGGAGCAGTCGGTCAGCTGCTTGGTCTGAACTTTGTACTCTTGCAGCCGCTTCTCGCCCTCAGCCAGTTCTTCCTTATTGCGCTGATAGTCGTTGCCATTGGCAATCGTACGCTCTTCCGGGGTCAGCGCCATGGGGTCTTTGGGATCGTCTACCTGAGCCTGGTACTTCTCATAGAGGCTGAAAACATGTTTTGCCCCCCCAGCGTTGACGAAGTTTGCGGGGTTACGATGGCAGTTCAAACACCAGGACATGAAGAAGGCCTTGCCTTTGTAGGCGAGCATCTCTTTCTGGATGGGACCATGACAGGTGTTGCAGTTGACGCCCCGATTAACGTGGATGCTATGGTTGAAGTAGACGAAATCGGGCACAGCATTCAGCTGGTTCCAGCCGCCTTCAATGGGCAGTTTGTCGTTGTAACTGGTGCGAACGGGTTCGAGCAGGGGGCTGTTAGTCCAGATCTGCGAGTGGCATGTGTAGCAGGTCTGTGTGGGGGGCAGCTGCACCCAAGCGGCCTTTTCGACGTTGGTATGACAGTAGCGACAGTCTACCCCAAGTTCTACTGAGTGGTGTTCGTGACTGAAGGGGACAGGCTGGTCTTTGGGAATGCCGACCTTGGTATTCCAGGGAGATCGGCTGATGCCGACTCCGGCTGCGATCAGCCCGACGGTGAGCATTCCCGCCCCGATTATGCCTACTCGCGCCGCAATGTTTGCGGACGAATGAAAGATCTGAGCCATCTGCGCGCTCCCAATCTAAAAACGGCCTACGGGCAGCAGTCAGGTTCTGCGTCCGCCGCGCGGCGCAGGTTGGTGGTTCGCTCCGCCCCTGTCTACACACTGCCGTTGCTGGAGTTTGGTGAATTCAATTTTAGTATACCTGCGTGCCTCCCACAAGGTCAAGCCATGTAGGGTCTTTTCTGTGCTTTTTTTCACGATGTACCCCAAAGCAGGTCTCGAAGGGGTTTTCAGGGGCTCTCATACTGCTTTATAAGAGCCGTGTCCCAGGCCCGCCAATAGCCTGCGGATTGCACGTACTCCTCCGCAAGTGCTATATGGACCGGACTAGCAGTTTGTCGGAGAGAATGCAGTGGCGTTCTCTCCGCCACTGCAAAAGCGCTTGTTTGTTCGCCTAGGTTGGCGGCGCACTCCGTCGGAACTTCCCAAGAACGTCCAAACCATGCGGCCAAACCCGCCGCATGGTTGGTTTTGAAAACCCGGTTTATTATATCAAAA
>JAYTGR010000158.1:0-2430 GCA_043733205.1 Chthonomonadaceae bacterium | reverse complement strand
TTATGGTTGATCCAGGCGATAGCGGGGAGGGCCGTGTTGGGGAGCGCACTGCGGCTGACCTGGACGCCTTCGGCTTGCAGTCCGAGCTTCTGCGCTGCCTGCTGCAGTCCTGCAAGAGTGGTGCCCTCCGCCGTTGTACCCGCCATTATGCGCAGCGTTTCCACGCTCGTTTTGACACCGAGTTTTTGGCAGACGAGCAGGAGGGCACGGGGGCCGCAGTCGGCATCGGCAGGGGGACGAGCGGGCAGAGGTGCGACCGTCGGCGCGGCGGGTACGGACAGGCCGGCATCTTGGAGGCAGAGACTGCGCTGCGCGCTGCAGAAGGCGGCGGCATCGGGAGCCAGGCCGGGAGTGCGGGCGAGGGTTTGAAGCAGGCTGGCGGCGTGACGATAGTCGCGGCGTCTGCATTCCTGACGGGCCTGCCGATAGAGCACAGAAGCCTGCACCTGCGCGACAGTCGAAGGAACGAAAGAAGCGGCAGTGCGCATCGAGACAGCGGGAGCGGTGTGCGAGGAGTGAGCCTGGCAGCCCGTTACAAGCACCGCAATTACAGCGAAAGAAGCCGGCAGCAGACGCTGCGGCAGGACAAGGTACAGCCCTCAGACAGAAAAAGCCATCGTGTACTCCTGCGGTCCTCAAGAAGAAGACGAGTAACGAAATGCCGTGGGAGGGGAAGGAACAAGGGGGATTGTCTTACCCGGCAGTCGAAAGTTATAGCATTCGTGAGCAGTATTCCAGGCAATAACATTCCGATCAAAAGCGACCGGACTACGTATATCTACGTATTTTTGCCTGCAAATCTACTTACACACACCATCATACCCCCGCAATATTCGCGATGTCAAGGGCTTGCAGGCAAATTTATTCTTTGTCTCAAATTTCGTGTTCACGGTAACAGAAGTATGCTGCCCAATCGACACAGCGCTTTTTGTTTGTTCTTGAACTGTTCGACAGCTTCGTCGATCGCATCTAAAGAATATATTTAGAACAATATCTGCCCTGAAGGCGTCTAACGGGAATGTAAACGCATGTTCGGTCAAGCGTCCATATCTGCAGCTGTGACGAGCGTCGAGACGCTTCGATCCTGCCAATTCATTCTGAAATCATCCAGGAAAACCGAGGTGTCCCACGATGGAAAAAACACTTTGTCTAACTGAAGAGGAGGCGATGAGCCTCCTCGATATCGTTATCGTGAGCCCCACCGATCTGACTCCCGTACAGCGTTCGGCCTTTTTGAAACTCGCGGAACACTGCCGTCAATTCTTGAGGGAAGAGCCGGATGCACCGGGGTATTCGTCCGGCAGCCCCAATCCTAAACAGTTCGGACGTTACATCTCTTAAAGCGTAATCCGGGAGGCATGAAGCCTCCTTCGTTCGTTTTAGGGGTCTGACTGAACAGACGGAACAGAGGGGTTCTTGGGCTAGAGTTCCTGCTGGACGATCCGGCGGCGCAGCAGCCAGCAGAACACGGGGGCGCCCAGCAGGGAGGTGATGACTCCGATATCGAGCCCCTGGAGATAGACGCGGGAGAGCCAGTCGGAGCCGACCAGAACCAGTCCTCCCAGCAGCATCGCTGTCGGCAGGAGACGGCGATGGTCCGGGCCGACCAGCCGCCGCGCGATCTGCGGCACGATCATTCCCACAAACGCGATGATTCCGCCGACCGCTACCGCCGCCGCCGTGACCAGGGTGCCTGCCACCAGAACGCGCCGCTTGAACCGCTCCGTATCGACCCCCAGGTGCGCCGCACTCTCCTCTCCGAACGCCATCATGTTCAGCTCTCGCCAGCTCGACCCCAGAACCGCGCCGCCCAGCACACCGAACGGAAGCAGAAGCCAGACATCGCGCCAACTCAGGCCGTTCAGCGAGCCGAGCAGCTGCGTCAGGATGGCGCTGGCTTTGTACGCGTCTCCTGCGCGGAACGCCAGGGAGACGGTGAGTTTGGTGAGAGAGTAGAGGGCGGTCCCTACCACGATGCCTGCCAGCAGGAAGGTCTGTACCGGCACTCTGCCGTTGACCCGTGCCAGCGCGTAGACGACCGCGACCGCGGCCAGTCCGGCCGCGAACGCCGCAAGTGTGGGCGCAAACCCCGCCAGCCAGCCAGCGCCTCCGAGCAGCGTCACGATGGCGGCCCCCAGACCGGCTCCGGACGACACGCCCACGAAATAGGGGTCTGCCAGCGGATTGAGCAGCAGGCTCTGAAACGCCACGCCCGCGAGCGCCAGCAGCATTCCGATCAGCGCGCCGCCGAGCACGCGCGGCAGGCGAATGCTCCAGACAATGCCGTCGATGCGGAAATCCGGCGGAGCGATATGCGCAGAGAGCAGAGGTGTATGGGAGAGCAGGACACGCAGGACACTGCCCGGCGTCACGATGCGCGCCACGCTCGCCTCCCCCATCCAGACATCGATGAGCATCGCTCCCAGCAGC
>JAYTGR010000157.1:0-17232 GCA_043733205.1 Chthonomonadaceae bacterium | reverse complement strand
GGCGGAAGGAGACGGCCTTATTCGGCGCCGCCTTAGAACACGAGCGAGGGCATCGAGCAGATGGCTGACACCGCCAAAACGAGGACTAAACGCAGATTCTCTCTTCTCGTTGCTGCGGGCCTTAGATCCAGGTCGCCGTTCAGGTATCGGCAAAATGGTGCAGCCGGGTGGTGTCTGGGAGCACTGGCGGCACTCTTATTCGGTCTGCCGATTATATTCTTGATGGGCTGGCTGCCTGACGGATTTCAAAGCGGCCCGTTGGCCCCTAGCCTGGCGATTGGATGGTTAGTGTCAATATTAGTAACGGCTGGGTGTGGCGGCTATTTTGCCACGAAAGAGCGTGCTGCTTTCATTGCCGCTAACCTGCACGCACCAGAGGAGAAGGATCTTCTGAAATATATTTTTGCACTTCTTCACGACGGCGAAAGGGTGCAGGATCAGGCTGCGCCGATCGTATGCGAACTCCTCGGACGGCTCTCCGAGGACCAATTGGCGTACATCCCTGAGGAGTCTTGGCGCCGTTTATGCAAGTATCCTGAGGACACGCCTTCGGGCTACTCCGATGAGAAAAAACTGGACCGTAACGATCAAGTGCATGTGGCCGTGTTTACAGCGATCATGAAATTGAAACGCATGAAATCGCTGCCGTATATCGAGAGGTGGATGGAGCACCTGAACGTGACGCGCCATAGCGGGGCTTTTGTCCGCACCTTGCATCAGTGTCATGAAACCCTCCTGAACCATCAGGCCAGCCTCCAGCATTCCTCTACACTGCTCCGCCCTTCTTCTGCGGAAGCAGCAGCAGCGCCGGATGTACTGCTGCGCCCGGCTGCAGGGACGCACCAATCCAGCTCCGATAAAGGAGAGCAGCTGCTGCGTGCCTCTGCAGGACAAGATACGGGCTTCTCCAACTGGGACGAGACCTGCCTGCCTGCTGAGGAACGCGGCCGTGCCGGGGAGTACGTGACAGACATTCCACACCCCGAACACATACACGACCGTCGGCTCTGACCGTAATCCCAGGAGAAACACTTCCCTCACAGAACTGACTGCCTTCGTCTCTGCGGCTTTCCCGGTCACGACATCGAGCAGAAGCATGTTTCCGCCTTTTGGAGCCCGTGCAGAGTGACGGAACTGGAGAAGGAGGACCGAAACGATGACGGAAGAGCAGCATAAATGGTTGTTTCTGACAGTGCGCGATCTGGACGCCGTGATACCGAACCCGCGCGCGGCGGTTCAGATCACGTCCGATGAGGATACCTGTACGTTCACGGCGACGCAGGAAGGCTACCTGCGGCTGGGTGTCGAGATGCTGAAAGCTGCGACGGTCACCACCGGCGAAAAGGACGGCGAAGGTGTTTTGCGCCTGGATTTCGATTTGAGTAGGCTGATGGCTCCGGATAACGAGATCTATGTGGACAGTTTTTTGATGGTCGACGCGATCGAGCCGCTTCCGGAACCGGAACCTTCTCCTGTGCCGCGATCGAGTCCGCAGTGCGCGTGGGCAGGCGCGGCTGTGACGTGTGCATTGGTCGTCTTTATGGTATTCGCGATGATTGTTGGTACGGCTGCTATCGTCAGTTTTCTGCTCGGCTTGCTGCGCTGAGAGGCCGGAGAGTGTATAATAGGGAGGACGCTGGAGACGGCTTCCTCTTTTTGGGACTGTTATGCAGGCGATGCGGAGAGGCGGATTTTTATGGCGATGAATGTGCTGGGCGGGAAGCTGGAGATCTGTGGAATGGATCCTCTGACCGGATTCTATCGGAGCGGCTGCTGTGATACCGGACCAGGAGACTACGGTCTGCATCTCGTGTGCTGCCAGGTGACCGAAGAGTTCCTGCGCTTCTCCAAAGCCCAGGGCAACGACCTGACAACGCCGGCGCCGTCCTACGGGTTCAGCGGCCTGAAACCGGGAGACCGCTGGTGCCTCTGCGTCGAGCGCTGGAAAGAGGCGCTGGACGACAATATAGCCCCGCCTATTTTTCTCGCTGCGACCCACGTCTCCGCGCTGGAGTTCGTTGCGCTCGACGATCTGAAGCGCCATGCCCTGGATGCCACCGAGACTCTGTAGACGGGTTCAGGACGGCCGCAGCAGCTAAACATTAGAGCTGAACGAGCAGGTCGGCGCGGTTGCTGATGATGCCGTCCACGCCGTCCGCAGCCAGACGGCGCATGGTGTCGGCGTCGTCCACGGTCCAGGCGAAGACCCGGAGTCCGCGGTCATGCAGGGCGGCGATTCGCTCGGAGGTGAGCAGGGGATACTGCCACGTAACGGCGTCGGTCGTAAGCGCGTCGAGATAGGCCTGGAACTGGGCATCGGTAAGGTCGTTCGGATCGCGTCCGTCCAGCGAAAAAGAGAGGGGCAGGGCGGGATCGCAGGCTCGGAAGAGTTCTCGGCTGAAAGACCCGGCTCCCGGCACGATTTTATCTGCAGGCGCCAGCGGCGCCAGCGCTTCGGCCACCAGCGCTTCCACTCCGTCGCCCTCACATTTCATGTCCGCCATGAGACGGCAGCGGCCTTGAGCCCAAGCTGCGAGTTCCGTCAGCAGCGGGACGCCTTCGCCTGCCCCGAGGTCGAGCGCCGCGAGACGATCGCTGGTGTGCGCGGCGATGTCGCAGACCGTGCCGTCGGCCGCGCAGACGTGAGGATCGTGCGCCAGTACCAGTATGCTGTCGGCGGCCCGCCGCACGTCGCATTCGACCATGGTACACCCGAGTTCGATCGCATGCTGAAAGCTGCGCATCGTGTTCGCCGGGAATACGCGCGGTGCGCCGCGATGCCCGACACGCTCCAGAAATCTCGCCATCGGAACCCTCCTGCCGCTCAAAAAGGATACCGACAGCATACCCGGTTCCTGGCTCGATCCTGCATGAACGAGAGGTTCTGAAGCTGCCGTTCGTTTTAGAATAGGTGTTTAGTAAAGAGCCTTGACAAAATAAAAACCGCTGGGTATAATCCCTTTATGAGCAACATGTCTCTCGTCCAGCCTGCCCTCCTCAGCAAGATCAACGAACGTCAGGTGCTGCGCACTATTCGCGCGCGCGGCCCTCAGTCGCGGGCGGAGGTAGCGCGTCACTCGGGGATCAGCGCGCCGACAGCCTCACGCGCCGTCGAGGCGCTGCTGCGTGCCGGACTGCTGGAAGAGGGCGACGCGGACGGCGAACTGCGCGGGCGCCCCGCCCGCAAACTGCGCCTTGCCAGCGAAACCGTTCAGGTGCTGGGCCTCGTGATCGATGCCGCGCAGTGCCGTCTCGTGACCGCAGGGCTGGATGGCATGCTGCACGAGAATCGGGAAACCCAGTTTCTCACCCCCAATACCTATGAGGCGCTCCTCGACACTGCCTGCGGCCACGCGCATCTGCTCATGGCGCGTCCGCATGTGGCCACTCTGGGCATGGCGATCAGTATGCCGGGACTGATCGACAACCGACAGGGACGCGGTATTCTCTCCCCGAACGTCCCGCTCACCAACCAGCGCTCTCCCAGCCACGATCTCACGCAGCGCCTCGGTATCCCCGTCATTCTCGTGCAGGAATCGCACGCCCTGTGCCTTGCAGAACGGCACTATGGCGCGGCGAAAAACATGAACGATTTCGCCATGATCGATGTCAGCACCGGGATCGGCCTCGGGGTCATGAGCGGCGGACGTCTGCTGACCGGGCACGCCGGACTGGCCGGAGAGGTCGGACATATTACGGTGGAGCTGGAAGGCAGACTCTGCGGCTGCGGCAATCACGGCTGTCTGGAGACCGTCGCAAGCGATGCCGCCCTCGCTTTCATGCTCTCGCAGCGGCTGGGCCGCAAACTGAGCGTGACCGAAGCGCTGGCGCTGCTGGAACAGGGCGCACTGACCGCAGACGCCGAACTCGACCGCATCGGCCGCTATCTCGCGATCGGGCTGGCCGCTGTGATCAATCTATTCAATCCCTCCACGCTGTTCGTACACAGCCGCCTCTTCTCCGCCGATAAGACGCTGCTGCACCGGCTGATCGCAGAGACCGGCAAACGCGCCCTGCCGCCCTCCTTTGCCGACTGCCGCATCGTGCAGGCGCGCGGCAGCAAACGGCAGGGTGCGATCGCCGCGATTATCGATCATCTGACGGAATCCGTCGTGCCGGTCGTCATGACGGAGGCGCTTTCCGGACATTCTGCGGCGCTTCGGCCTCGCAGCGCCCTCTGCGCGTGAGATAATTCTATTCACGGGGAACGTATAGAGCGGAGAGACCGGGTGCAATGGTATTTGTGGCAGGTAAGAAAGGTATCGGCAGTATGAAGAGACTTGTGGCGTGGCCTCTAGGCGGCGCGTTGGCGGCAGCTGGGCTGCTGTGCGGTCTGGCGATTGCGCCGGCACAGACCCGTGGCACGGATGCGAAACCTCCCTCGAAGGATGGACAGACGGCTTTCAGCGCCGAGCAGATCCGGTTTTTCGAGACACAGGTCAAGCCGGTGCTTCAGGCGAACTGTTATGCCTGCCACGGAGCCGGAGCCAGCCTGAGCGGCGGACTGCAGCTGAATAACAGGGCCGCCCTGCTCAAAGGGGGCGCCTCCGGTCCTGCCGTCTCGCTGAGTAAACCCGCAGAGAGTCTGATCGTCAAAGCCATCCACTACGAGGAGCGGCAGATGCCGCCGTCCGGCAAAATGTCGGCGGATAAGATCGAAATCCTCACGAAATGGGTCAAAATGGGCCTGCCGGTGACTCTGGGAGCGGAGGCTGCGCCCAAAGCGCCCACCGGTATCATCCCGCCGCAGGTCAATGCCGAGACCATGAAGTTCTGGGCCTTTCAGCCGGTGAAGCGTTCTAAGGTTCCGGTCGTGAAGAGTGCCGCCTGGGTTCGGAACCCCATCGATGCCTTTATTTTGGCGAAACTGGAAGGGAAGGGGCTGAAGCCTGCCCCGTCTGCCAGCCGCGCCGTCCTCATTCGCCGGGCCTGCTACGATCTGACCGGCCTGCCGCCGACTCCTGCGGATGTGCAGGCGTTCCTCGCCGACAGGTCGCCCGACGCCTGGGAAAGAGTCGTGGACCGGCTGCTGGCCTCGCCCCACTACGGCGAACGCTGGGGGCGGCACTGGCTCGATCTGGTCCGGTATGCGGAGACGAACTCCTTCGAGCGCGACGGCGCCAAGCCGTTCGTCTGGCGCTACCGCGACTATGTGATCCGCGCCTTCAATGCCGACAAACCCTACGACCAGTTCATTCGCGAGCAGTTGGCGGGCGACGAACTGCCCAGCCCGACCCCCGAATCGATGATCGCGACGGGCTACTACCGGCTGGGGCAGTGGGACGATGAACCTGCGGACCACGATCAGGCCCGCTACGACGAACTCGACGACATCGTCGCGACGACAGGGCAGACCTTTCTCGGTCTGACCGTCAACTGCGCCCGCTGCCACGATCACAAACTGGACCCGATCCCTCAGAAAGACTACTACAGTCTGCTCTCCTTCTTCCAGGGTACGACCGGCTACGGCCAGCCTGCTCCTTACAACGCTCTGCGCCCGATTGCACCGGAAGCGGATCGAATCGAATATGCTGCCGAGGACCGTGCTTATCGGCTCAAACTGAACGGGCTTCAGGTGCAGATGGATGCCATCGTGAAGACCGTCGAAGCCGACTTTTCCCCGGTGGACAAGGAAGAGTTCAAGACGGAGGTCCGCCGCCCGGCTCTTCTGCAGAAGCGGGTTCCGGCAAAATTGAGTCAGGCACAGTTCGACGCCTATATCGCGCTGACAAAGCAGCGCGACGAACTGGTCAAGACCCCGCCGCCCGCACTCGAACAGGCGCTGGTCATCGTGGAAACCGGGCCGCAGGCGCCTCCGACCCATATTCTCCTGCGCGGCAATCCGCATGTGCCCGGCGATGAAGTGCAGCCTGCCTTCCTGCAGATCCTTGCCCCGCCGCAGCCGGTAATCGCGCCGCCCGCGTCGGGCGGCAGCAGCGGCCGCCGGCTGGCGCTCGCGAACTGGATCGCGAGCAGAGACAATCAGCTGACGGCGCGGGTCATGATGAACCGAGTCTGGCAGTACAACTTCGGACGCGGGATCGTGCGCTCCAGCAGCAACTTCGGCAAACTCGGCGACCGTCCGACGCATCCGGAACTGCTCGACTGGCTTGCCTCCGAATTCGTCGATCGGGGCTGGTCGCTGAAGAAGATGCACAAGCTGATGCTGATGTCCAATACCTGGAAAATGTCGTCGCAGTCCGATCCGAAGGCGCTGGCACAGGATCCGGAGAACAGCCTGTTCTGGCGGTTCGATATGCGCCGTCTCGAAGCCGAAGAGGTGCGTGATTCCATTCTGGCGGTCGATGGCACGCTCAGCATGAAGATGTTCGGCCCCAGTATCTACCCGACGATGCCGCGCGAGGTGCTTGCCGGTCAGTCCGTGCCCGGCTCCGGCTGGACTCCTTCCACGCCGGAAGAGCAGGCCCGGCGCAGCGTCTATATCCATATCAAACGTTCGCTCGCGCTGCCGATTCTGGCCAGTTTCGACGCCGCCGATACCGACACGACCTGTCCGGTGCGCTTCGCGACCACACAGCCTACGCAGGCCCTGGGAATGATCAACAGCACATTCACCAATCAGCAGGCGCGGCTCTTCGCGTCTCTGGTGCAGGAGCGCGCGGGCACCGACCCTGCCGCCGAAGTGAAGTTCACGCTGTGGCGCGTGCTGCAGCGCGAACCGACCGCCAAAGAGATCGCACGCGGCACGAAGTTTATCGCGAGAGCCGAAGCGGAGCAGCATCTGACTCCCCCCGAGGCGCTGCGATACTTCTGCGTCGTCGCCCTGAACCTGAATGAGTTTCTTTATCTCGACTGAGAGCCCGTCCCGATGGTGAGGAGAGAGTTCCGTTATGACGAATCCATTCCGAAAATCTGAATCGGCTGCCAGTGGGGGCTTCTGCGGGCGCACCCGCCGCGAGTTTCTGTGGGAGGCCGGCGGAGGGTTTACCTCCGTGGCGCTGGCCTCGATGCTGGCAGGCGAAGGCTTCCTCGACACGCAGTCTGTGCGCGCCGACGGTGTGACACCGTTCAAAAACCCGCTTGCTCCCAAGAAACCCATGATCCCGCAGAAGGCGAAGTCGGTTATCTTTCTCTATATGTATGGCGGACCGAGTCAGATCGATACGTTCGACTACAAGCCGTCGATGTACGGCATGGACGGCAAGACGATCAATGTGGCCACCTTTGGGCGCGGCGGACACAAAAATCAGGGTCGTATCGTGGAGCCGAAGTGGAAATTCAAGCAGTACGGACAGTGCGGCAAGTGGGTCTCCGACCTCTTTCCAAATCTGGCCACCTGCGTGGACGACATCTCTTTCATCCACTCCATGACCGCCGACTCTCCTATCCACGGCTCGGCGATGCTGCAGATGAACAGCGGCAAGATCCTGAGCGGCAGTCCCTGCATCGGCTCCTGGACGAACTACGGGCTCGGCACCGTCAATCAGAACCTGCCCGGTTTCGTCGTGATGCTCGACCCGCGCGGCGGCCCCATCAGCGGCCCCAAAAACTGGAGCAGCGGCTACATGCCCGCCACCTATCAGGCGACGGTCATCAATGCGAGCGATACGCCTATTCTCGATCTGAAGCGCCCGGCAGAGGTCAGCGACGGCCTGCAGCGTCAGATGCTCGACACGCTGAAAGAGTACAACTCCGAACACGAGGCCGTCCGCAGCGACAACTCCAACCTGTCGGCGCGTATCGCCAGTTACGAACTCGCCTACCGGATGCAGTCCAATGCTCCCGAGGCCACGGACCTGACCAGTGAGCCCGAGCATATCAAGGAACTGTACGGGCTGAACGACAAGCATACAGAGGTGTTCGGGCGGCAGTGCCTCATGGCGCGGCGGCTGGTCGAGCGCGGCGTCCGGTTCATACAGCTCTACAGCGGCGGCGCGCATGTCGACTCCACCTGGGATGCACACAACGACCTCGTCACCAACCACGGTCTGCATGCCGGAGAGACCGACAAGCCCATCGCCGGGCTGCTGAAAGATCTCAAACAGCGCGGCCTGCTCGACAGCACGCTGATCGTTTGGGGCGGCGAGTTCGGACGGCAGCCGACCGCCGAATATGCGACTGGCTCCGGGCGTGACCACAACTCCTTCGGGTTCACGATGTGGATGGCGGGCGGCGGCATCAAGGGCGGCGTCAGCGTCGGGCAGACCGACGAACTCGGCAGCAAAGCGGTGGAAGATCCGTTCAAGGTCAAACACCTCCACGCGACGATGCTCCACCAGATGGGCCTCGATCCGAATCGCCTGACCTATTTCTACGGCGGTCTCAACCAGAAACTCGTCGGCGTCGAAGGCGCCGATCCGATCCAACAGATTATCGCGTAAAGGACTCTTACCCAATGAAGCGTATCGTGATCGCCTCTCTGCTCGCCGCCGCTAGCCTCTCCGGTCTCGTCGCGGCCCGTGCCGACAAACCCACCAGACACCACCGGGAAGCAGCCGTCTCGCACCGCGTCATCGTGCAGGACAAGGGCCGCACGCTCATCCTTGGCCCGACCGGTCAGATCGAATGGGAGATGCCCTGCGGCTACACCTCCCATGATATTTCCGTGCTGCCCAACGGCAATATGCTGCTCAATACCGGCCCGCGCACCATCGAGGAGGTGACTCCGAGCAAGGAAGTCGTCTGGAAATGGGAAGCCAAGCCGAAAGCGCCGTACGCCGGAGCCGTCGAGATCCACGGCTTTCAGCGCCTGAAAAACGGCAACACGATGATCGGTGAGACAGGCAATCTGCGCATCATCGAAGTCGATAAGAGCAGCAACATCGTGAAAGAAGTGCCGCTGACGGTCGATCACGAGAGCCCGCATCGCGACACCCGGCTGGTGCGCCAGCTCGACAACGGGCACTATCTGGTCGCGCATGAAGGCGACGGCAAGATCCGCGAATACGATGAAAAGGGCACGGTCGTCTGGACCTATGCTCTGGACTTGGTCGGTCAGCCGGAAACGGGTGGGCACGATGGGCATGGCATCAACGTCTTCGGCGCGGTGCGCCTCAAGAACGGCAACACCATGATCGCGGGCGGCAACAACAACCGTGTCTTCGAGGTCACTCCGGCCGGCAAGACGGTCTGGAGCGTCGAGCGCGACGAACTGCCCGGTATCCACCTCTGCTGGGTCACCCATCTGGAAGTGCTGCCGAACGGCGATGTCGTTTTCGGCAACAGCCACGCCGGTCCCAACAATCCGCAGATCGTCGAAGTGAACCGCGAGAAGAAGGTGGTCTGGACGCTCAAAAACTGGGACATCCTCGGCAACGATGTCGCCACCGCCCAGGTTCTCGACGTCAAAGGCAAAGTGCTGCGCTGACGCGGGCGCAATGCGGTTTCGCGGGTACAATAAGGGTCGGGCCAACGAAGATTTGGCCTGACCCAATTTTCTGTTTCGTGAGAAGGAAGTGACATGGCAGCACGCTGGACCGGCGTTTTCCCCGCCGTTACTACTCAGTTCCATCAGGATCAGAGTCTGAACCTGGACGCGACCGCGCAGCATATCGAGACCCTGATCGCGTCGGGTGTCGAGGGCATCATCATGCTGGGATCGCTCGGCGAAAACGTCGCGCTGGAGCCGGAAGAGAAGCGCCTCGTCGTGAAGACCGCGATCGAGGTCAGCCACGGCCGTGTGCCGGTGCTGAGCAGCATCTCCGAATGCAGCACGGCAGCCGCAAGCCGGTATGCGCGTGACATGGAGAATCTAGGAGCCGATGGGCTGATGGTACTGCCCGCCATGGTCTACAAATCGGACCCGCGCGAGACCATGACCCACTTCCGCACCGTCGCCCGCTCCAGCGGTCTGCCGATCATCGTCTACAACAATCCGCTCGCCTACGGTGTGGACATCACTCCCGAGATGTTTGCGGAACTCGCGGACGAGAAGACACTGGTCGCGGTCAAAGAGTCCTCGGGCAACGTGCGCCGCATTACGGATATTCTCAATCTGGTCGGGAATCGCTACACGATTTTTACCGGCGTGGACGATCTGGCGCTGGAGAGCATCTTTCTGGGCGCGGAGGGCTGGATCGCGGGCGTCGGTCTCGCCTTCCCGGCAGAAAACCAGTACCTGTGGGATCTGGCGGCGAGCGGGCAGTGGGAGAAGGCGCGGGAGATCTACCGCTGGTATATGCCGCTCCTGCATCTCGATATTCCGCTGAAGTTCGTGCAGTATATCAAGCTCTGCGTTCAGGAGTGCGGTCTCGGCAAGGAGTGGGTGCGCGCGCCGCGTCTGACAATCGAGGGCAAAGAGCGCGAACAGGTCCTGGCGATCATCCATAAGGGTATCGCGACGCGCCCTCAGATCCCGGCCAGAGAGAAGGTCTAGGGGATGGAGGACAGCGCAGTGCAGCGGGTTCAGATCGTGGACTCGCATACCGGCGGCGAACCGACTCGCATCGTCATCGGCGGCGGCCCCGATCTGGGTAGGGTTCCGATAGCGGAGCGTATGCGGCTCTTCCGGGAGCGGTTCGATTCTTTCCGCGCTGCGGTCGTCAATGAGCCGCGCGGCTCCGATGTCCTGGTCGGCGCACTGCTGCTGGAGCCTTCCGACCCGGCGTGTACTGCCGGGGTGATCTTCTTCAACAACGTCGGTATGCTCGGCATGTGCGGCCACGGGACCATCGGGCTGATCGTGACGCTGGCACATCTGGGGCGTATTGGGCCGGGCGCGCACCGTATCGAGACCCCAGTCGGTATCGTCACCGCGACGCTCCATGAGGATAAGACCGTCTCCGTCCAGAACGTTCCCGCCTATCGCTATGCGCAAGCCATAAAGGTTGAGGTAGATGGGTTTGGTCCCCTGCGTGGGGACATCGCGTGGGGCGGCAACTGGTTTTTCCTCGTCAGCGACCACGGACAGGAACTGACGCTGGCACATGCGGAAGCGCTGACCGATTTTACCTGGCGGATCCGGCAGGCACTGCAGCGCGCCGGGATTACGGGGTGCGACGGCGATGAGATCGACCATATCGAACTCTTCTCACCCTCACCAAACCCGGATGCCGACAGCCGTAACTTCGTCCTCTGTCCTGGTAAAGCGTACGACCGTTCGCCCTGCGGCACCGGCACCAGTGCGAAACTCGCCTGCCTCGCTGCGGATGGAAAACTCGCTCCTGGAGCTGTTTGGCGGCAGGAGAGTATCATCGGCAGTATTTTCGAGGGCTCCATCGAAATCATCGCGGGCGAACTTATTCCCACCATTCGTGGCACAGCCTTCGTCAACGCCGAAGCGACGCTGCTGCTTGATCCCGCCGACCCCTTCTGTATGGGGATTTCATAAGGTTCTCGGGATTTCATTGCCGGGCATGAAGGTTCTCTTTTCTATGTCGAAATCGAAATCTGTGCTGATTGTGGGCGGAGGCGTGATCGGCCTCTGCACGGCCTATTATGCGATGCAGAAGGGCCATAAGGTCACTCTGGTGGAGCGCGGAGCGAAGGAGCACGACAGCTGCTCGCTGGGCAACGCGGGCATGATCGTTCCAAGTCACTTTGTGCCGCTGGCGGCGCCGGGAATGGTCTCCTATGGCCTGCGGGTGATGTGGAACCCGGAGAGTCCGTTCTATGTCCGCCCGCGTTTGAGCCTCGACCTGATGCGCTGGGGCTGGCAGTTCTGGCGGGCCGCCAATGCCGGTCACGTCGCTCGCTCCGCTCCCCTGCTGCGCACCCTGAACCTGGAGAGTCGCCGCTGTTACGAGGAGTTCGCCGCCCGCTCGGACAATGCATTCGGTCTGGTGCAGAAGGGGCTGCTGATGCTCTGCAAAACAGAAAAGACGCTGCACGCAGAGGCGGAACTGGTCGAGAAGGCGCACAGCCTCGGCCTGAAGGCAGAGGTGCTGGACGCGAAACAGACGGCGGCCCGTGATCCCAGTGTCACGATGAATGTGGCCGGCTCCGTCTATTTCGCGCAGGACTGCCATCTGACTCCTCAGAAATTCGTGGCTGAACTGACACGGGCACTGGAAGCGGGTGGGGCGACGTTCCACTGGAATTCGGAAGTGACCGGATGGCGTGTGGGCAGCGGCAGGATCGAGGCGGTGCAGACTGCGCAGGGCGAACTGACGGCCGACGAGTATGTGCTGGCGGGCGGATCGTGGTCACCGCAGGCCGTGCAGGGTTTGAAGCTGAACCTGCCTATGCAGGCCGGCAAAGGCTACAGCGTCACGCTCCCCAATCCCCGGCAGCAGCCGGACCTCTGTTCGATCTTTATGGAGGCGCGGGTCGCCGTCACGCCGATGGGCGACACGCTGCGCTTCGGAGGTACGATGGAGATCACCGGCCTTGACGAGACGATCAATCCTGCGCGCGTACAGGGGATCATCAAGTCGATACCCAGCTACTTTCCGGAGTTCCGCGTGGAGGATTTTCGGGATCTGCCTGTCTGGCGCGGACTCCGGCCCTGTTCGCCGGACGGAATGCCCTACATCGGACGTTTTGGCCGCTACGCCAATCTCTCCGCCGCGACCGGGCATGCCATGATGGGGCTCAGTCTCGGCCCGGTAACGGGTAAACTGATGGCAGAACTTCTTTCGGACGAAGCGCCCTCCATCGCTCTGGAGGCTCTCAGTCCCGACCGCTACGCGTGACGCAGAGCGACCATACGCAAACCTTCCCAAGGAGCACGCATGAAACTTTATCGTATTGCACAGGGGCCGGTCGTCGAGGCAGACGGCGCTGTCTTTCTGCTCGCGGGCACGGCATGGGATGAACTGATTTCCAGCGCAGATCTCGGTCAGACCCTGCGGCAGAAGATCGCCGGGCTGGCTCCGCATACCGAGGCGATCCCCGATCATACGCGGTTAGCGCCCATCGGCAGTCAGGAAGTCTGGGCTGCGGGCGTGACCTACTATCGCAGCCGCAATGCGCGCATGGAAGAGTCGAAGCAGGCGGGCGGAGATGATTTCTACGCGAAAGTGTACGAGGCGGAGCGGCCTGAGCTTTTCTTCAAGGCGCCAGGCTATCGCGCGGTCGGACCAGGCGCGGGCGTGCGCATTCGCAAAGATTCGCTCTGGAATGTGCCTGAGCCGGAACTGACTCTGGTCATCAACCCTGCCGGACGCATCGTCGGTTTTACTATCGGCAACGACATGAGTTCGCGGGACATCGAGGGCGAGAACCCGCTCTATCTGCCGCAGGCGAAGTGCTACGACAAGGCCTGCGCCATCGGTCCCGGCATCCTGGTAAGCGACGGCCTGCTGCCGAAAGAGACGAAGATAGAGATCTGGATCGTGCGCGGCGAGCAGACGGTGTTCTCCGGGGAGACCGACCTCCATCAGCTCAAACGGGAGCCGCAGGATCTGGTGGACTATCTCTATCGCGAGACCAGTTATCCGCAGGGCTGCTACCTCATGACCGGAACGGGCATCATTCCCGGCAGCGATTTTACCCTGCAAAAGAACGACACTATCCATATTACGATCGCGCCCATCGGCACGCTCTCCAACTGCGTCGAATAGGGAACATCCCTTCGAGTAAGGAACACCATTTTGGAACTGCATGGTCTCAATATTATCGGCAGCAGCACGTCGGCGGAGGGAACGGAGACGTTTACCGCCATCGATCCCGCGACGGGGCTCGTGATCGACACCGTTTTTCACATCGCCACCGAGGCGGAAGTGGGCCGGGCCGTGGATCTGGCCGCGCTGGCCTTTCCGCTCTATCGCGGCCTGCCTGCGGAAGCGCGGGCGAAATTTCTGGAGCGCATCGCGGAGGAGATCGTCGAACTGGGAGACGCGCTGCTGGAACTCGCGAGCCGTGAGACGGGGCTGCCGCTGCCCCGCCTGACCGGCGAGCGCGGGCGCACGGTCGGACAGCTCAGGATGTTCGCTGCGCTGCTGCGCGAAGGCTCGTGGGTCGAGGCCCGTATCGATCGTGCTCTGCCGGATCGGCAGCCTCTGCCGCGCGCCGATCTGCGGCGGATGCTGCTGCCGCTCGGTCCGGTCGCGGTCTTCGGCGCCAGTAATTTTCCCTTCGCCTTCTCCGTGGCTGGAGGCGACACCGCCTCGGCGCTGGCAGCGGGTTGTACGGTTGTGGTCAAGGCGCATCCGGCGCATCCCGGCACATCTGAGATGGTCGCCCGCGCTGTCGAGCGCGCCGCTCTGGTCACTGGGATGCCGGAAGGCGTCCTCTCGATGGTACATGGCATGAAGGAGACGGGGCTGGCGCTGGTGCGTCACCCGAAACTGGAAGCGGTCGGGTTTACCGGCTCTCTGGGCGGTGGCCGTGCGCTGTACGATGCGGCGGCGGCGCGCCCGAAACCGATTCCGGTCTACGCGGAGATGGGCAGCGTGAATCCGGTGTTCGTCCTGCCGGGCGCGCTGCAGGAGCGGGGCGAAAAGATCGCCGAAGGGCTGGCGCAGTCAGCTACCGTTGGCGTCGGGCAGTTCTGCACCAATCCGGGGATCGTGGTCGGCCTGAAGAGCGACACGCTGACAGCGTTCCTCCGCACTGCTGCCGAGCGGGTGAGCGCCTCAGCCCCCGGCACCATGCTCCATCCGAACATTCAGAAGGCGTATGTGCAGGGCACAGACCGTCTGAAGACCACCGAGGGGGTCCAGGCTGAGAGCCAGCCGCAGACTGCGGCGGATTCGACCCGGACGCAGGTCAGCGCAATGCTGTTCTCCACGGATGCGGCCCACTTTCTTGGGCAGCACGCTCTGCGTGAAGAGGTCTTCGGGCCGACGTCTCTCGTCGTGGCCTGCGGGACGCCAGACGAACTCGAAAGCGTCGCCAGCAGCCTGGAAGGTCAGCTGACGGCGACGGTCCATGCGAATGCCGACGACCTGAAACGGTATCGCGGCCTGATCTCTATTCTGGAAACGAAAGTTGGCCGACTGGTGTTCAATGGGTTCCCGACCGGTGTCGAAGTCTCTGCTGCCATGCAGCATGGCGGTCCATATCCTGCCACCTCCGACAGCCGCACAACTTCCGTCGGCACCGCCGCAATTCTGCGTTTTGCCCGTCCCTTGTGTTATCAGGACTGCCCGCAGGAGCTGCTGCCTGCCGAACTTCAGGACGCCAATCCGCTGCAGATCTGGCGCCTGGTGGACACGGAGTGGACCCGGTAACTGAACAAATCCAGCACGGTTCCGTCTGCGAGAGTGACAGGAACAACCAATCGAGGGCCGCGTGAAAACCGGCCCTTATCGCAGTACAAGGAGACAGAAATGAACCGTTGGAATCGTATGGCGCTTGCAGCGAGCGCCCTGTTGGTAATGAGCGCACCGATCTTCGCGCAGACCCCGGCGACCCCGGCAGCTCCGGCTGCCCCGAAAGTCAAGGGCGTTGCGAAGGGCGGACAGGGACGCCGGGCAGGGATCACCAGTCTGCCGGTCAGCGCGCTCGATGCGCTGGTGACGCTCACAGCCGATCAGAAGTCCAAAATCGGCGCGATCGAGGACAAGCTGAAGACGGATGTCACGGCCGATGCCGGTGACAAAGTCAAGACCCGCGAACTGACGGACGCTGCCATTACCGATATCAACGTGGTGCTGACGTCCGATCAGAAGGCCACTCTGACCGAGAAGCTCCCGATCGTCATGCTGCTCAACCAGAGCAAGGCGGTCCCGGCCCGAGTATTCGGAGACGTGAAGCTGACTTCGGACCAGATGGACAAGATCAAGACCATCGCCGCAGGCACTCAGGACAAACTGAAGGCCATTGCCAAGGCAGACCGCAAGACCCAGAATCCCATCGTGCTGGCCGACTTCAAGACGCAGGTCGATGCCCTCCTGACTGCCGATCAGAAGGTGACCATCAGCAAGTTCCATGCGCCGAAAGCCGCCAAAAAGATCACGGCTTAAGCCGGCAATGAATTGCCGTGAATACATTCCGGACACCAAAAACAAGCAGGCCGCATTGTCAGGCATGACACTGCGGCCCGTCTGTTTATTGGTAGGTGAGTTACACGGCGGAGATGCGCACACGCCTTCCCTCGACATGGACACGGCCGGCGGCGCAGAGATGCACGGCGCGGACATACGCTTGATGTTCGGCTGTGATCACACGCGCGGCGAGAGCCGCAGGCGTATCGGCCTCTTCCACTGGAACCGCGATCTGCACTACGATAGGTCCGGTGTCGTAATGTTCGTCCACAAAATGCACCGTGCAGCCCGAAACCTTCATTCCGCTCTCGATGACAGCTCTGTGTACATTCTCCCCGTACATCCCGCGCCCGCCGAAGAGCGGGAGGAGCGCGGGATGGACATTGAGAATACGCTCCGCGTAAGCGGCCACGACCGCAGGCGGCAGCTGACGCATATAACCCGCCAGACAGAGCAGATCGACCTCATGCCGATGCAGGATCCGCAGCAGCGCCTCCGCATAGCCAGCTTCATTGCCCTCATATTTGCGCGGCGAAATGACAGACGTCGCGACGCCTGCTGCCCGAGCGCGTTCCAGCGCCGGGGCATCCGCGCGTGTCCCGATGACGACCGAGAAACGGCCCGCAATCTCGCCCGACTCGCAGGCCACCAGCAGCGCCCCCAGATTGGAACCGCGCCCCTGTCCGGAGACCATCGCCGCAATTTTCAAACGAGGAGAAGACACATTTTCAGACATGAGGGCTGGAGGACTCCTGGTGTTTTGTCCCTCATTGTACCTCACCGCGAAGAGGAGCGTCCCTTCCTGACAGGATTCAGGACACGCGGCACAGAACTGTAAGGGCAAGGTGGATGGCATGAGAAAGATGAGTGAGAAAATTCGGCGGCTGGCGTTCGTGACATTCCTGATGGGAGCGGCGGTGCTGTGCGGGTGTACGCGGACGGTCAACCGGACGGCGGAGCGTCAGATTCGGGATGTGCTGCCGGATGTGCTGGGGCCTGCCCGGCAGTACAGGGCGCATATCGACAGTGCGCCGGCCCACACGATGGCGGGCCGACTGGCGGCTGTGACGATCGATGGCGACGATGTGCAGCTGCCCAATGGCCTCCTGCTGGATCGGATCCATCTGGAGCTGAAAGGCATCGACCTGGACACGAAGGCGCAGCGTGTGCGGAGTGTGCGGGAGGCGCGCTTTACGGCGACGGTTGGGGAGAACAGTCTGAACGAGTTTCTGGCGGGGGAAGCCCCGGAAGGTGAGACGATCGAGAAACTTCGTCTGACGCTGGATCCCGGACGGGTGACACTGGCGGCAGAACGTGTGGTGCTGGGGCTCGGTGTGCCCTTTAGCTTTACCGGGCCGCTGCGTCTGCTGTCTCCCAGCCGTATCGAACTCGATCCCGCCCG
>JAYTGR010000156.1:0-2434 GCA_043733205.1 Chthonomonadaceae bacterium | reverse complement strand
AATCAGTCGATGAATAGGAATTCGTTGGTGAGGAGAAGGGCCTGCGTGTAGACCTCCCAGGCGTTCATCGGTTCGCGCGGTTCTGCGGAGACCGGACCTGCAAAGTCCGCTGCCGCATCCCAGTGCGTTTCCCCGCCCTTCGCCGCTGCCGCCGTGGCTTCCAGGGTGGGCGACCAGGAGAAACTGTCCGAGTTGGTGTTCTCGCGGCTGGAGACGATGAAATCCAGGGTCTCTCCGCGCTGCACCGAAATCTCCCTCAGAATGACATCCGTGCCCGAATTGTGCGCGATCCAGCTTCCCAGCAGACCCGATCGGCTGGAGACGATTGTCGCCTCCACCCCGTCGCCCGCTTCCGCAGGGTGGTTCAGGCGGCCCTGAACGGTGACTGTCAGCGCATAGGGGGCGGTCCAGCGGCGTATCGCGGAGTGCTGAGTGTCGCCGGGATGACCGCCGTCGGCGCGGAGCAGCACCCACCCGAGTTTCGGATCGGGAAGCTGCGGCCCGCCCTGCCAGACCGTTCCGGTAAAATGCGGCAGGAGCGAGAAGGTTCTGACGCGGTGCGTCATCGGGTCCACCTCTCCATACCCGTTCTGCCAGGCCGCGATGGGTTTCGGATCCTCGGCGCGCAGACCCTGCCAGCTGCTCAGGAAGGTCAGAGAGCGGACGACTTCCGAGGGGGACGGAGCGCGCCCATAGACCTGACGAAACAGCGCGCGCACCCGTTCGGCGGGAGCGGACTTGGATGCGACCTCCGGCCGCGCGAGCAGGCCGCGCACCTGCTGCAGCACGAACGGACTGTTCATCAGGAAGAGCGCCTGCTGGGGCACGGTGGTCACACTGCGCTGAGGTGCATGCGCGCCGGGGTCCGCAAAGTCGAAAGTGCGCAGCAGGCCCGGCAGATCCTGACGGTCCACAAAAGCGTAGATCGTGCGGCGCTTATCGCTGCCGAGCAGCGCCTGCACCGGGCGGCCGCCCAGCGCAGTGTCCAGGTTTCCGGACAGCTGCAGGAGCGTATCGCGCAGGGGTTCGAAATCCATTCGCTGCCGGTTCATGTGACCGAGCAGACGATTTTCGGGATCCCGCTTTGCGGCAGCCGGGTCGGGATCGCAGGACTGCCGATAGACGCTGGAGAGCATGATCAGCCGGTGCAGGCGCTTGATCGACCCTCCGCTCTCCATGAAGGCGGCGGCCAGAAAGTCCAGCAGCTGAGGCTGGGCCGGCGGCTCCCCACGCGTGCCGAAGTCGCTGGGCGTATTGACCAGCGGCCTGCCGAAATGGTGCATCCAGACCCGGTTCACAAGCACACGCGCCGTGAGGGGGTTGTCGGGGGAGGCGATGGCATCTGCCAGCTCCAGCCGGCCGCTGCCTTTGGTAAAGGGCCGGCGGGCGTCGCCCAGCACGGCCTGCAGGTACTGCCTCTTCACGAGTGCGCCGGGGGTGCCGGGATTGCCGCGCAGCAGGATATGCGGTTCGTTCGGGACAGCGTTGTCCTGCACGATCATCGCGCGCGGGGGCGCTCCGGGATCGTTCAGAACGAGCAGAGTGATCTGTTCGCCTGCCTTGTTCGCCTCGTCGTTCTTTTTGTCTTTCAGCAGCTGGGCCCGTTTCTGCTCCAGCGGCGCGAGTTTCGCGAGAAACGTTTCGTAGGCTTTGTGGTCGGAGGGCTCTCCGATCTGCGGCAGATCCGCAGGCTCATGAATACTGCTGAAGACTCCGTAGAGCGAATAGTAGTCGGCGGAGGGAATGGGGTCGAACTTATGATCGTGGCAGCGCGCGCAGCCCACGGTCATGGCCTGCAGGCCGCGTGTCACGACATCGATGCGATCGTCGATGATCTCCTGCCCGTTGCCCAGGTAGCGGTTGCCGACGGTGAGGAAGCCCAACGCCGCCTGATCGCGCGGATCCTGCAGGGGAATCAGGTCGGCGGCCAGCTGCTCCCGGATAAACTGGCTGTAAGGTTTGTCCGCATTGAAAGCGCGGACGACGTAGTCCCGATACGTATACGCGTAGGGGTAGATCCGGCCGGGGTCGCCGACATTGCCGACAAGGTAGCCCAGGGTATCCGAATACCGGGCGACATCGAGCCAGTGCCTTCCCCAGCGCTCGCCGTAGAGCGGAGAGGCCAGCAGCCGATCGACAACCTTCTCGAAAGCGTTGGGAGCTTTGTCGGAGACGAACGCGTCGATCTCCTGCGGCGCAGGCGACAGCCCGATGAGATCGAAGGTGGCCCGGCGGAGCAGAGTGATGCGGGAGGCGGGAGGCGCGGGCCGCAGCCCGTTCGCTTCCAGTTTCGCGAGCACCAGCCGATCGAGGGGCGAGCGGGGCCAGGCAGTATTTTTGACCTTGGGGAGCACCGGTTTGCGCACGGGCTGAAGCGACCAGAGGTGGCTGCGGGCTGCGGTCACGCGCTCCGCCATCGTTTTTGCCTGCGGCG
>JAYTGR010000155.1:0-2434 GCA_043733205.1 Chthonomonadaceae bacterium | reverse complement strand
CTGTTGAATAAAAGGAGCCGTTGCGTGCAAGTCGATTCAAAGTTGCCGCAAGGTGCGCTCCATCGGTCTCGATATGGTTCGGCGCTGTGAAATCATCCGGACGGCGCAGAGCCGAAGGATCGAGATGCAGAAGCCGCCACGACTGCATCTCTCTCTTTGCCAGGAGAGCCGTCGGACTTTCGGCAGCATTGACCGTAGAGAGAACTGTTCGTGGCAGGTTCATAGCGGAACGAGAGACCGGTCTGCCGTGGCCTCCTCCGTCTTGATGTAATTTGATGATCCTGCCCTCCCCTTCGCCATCGGTGGAGATGAAGGATCCCGCACGGCGTCCCTGTACAGCCGACTTCCGCCACTCGGGTTTATGCGGGAACAAGAGGTGCTGTTTAGCCTCACCCAAAGTAATATGCACCAACTCTTCACGTCGGATTTCGAGGGGATTGGAAGACTGTTTGCTTCCATTTTCCTTGTAGGCGATCACCAAATGGTATTTTAGAAAAGTGATACTGGCTTTTGCCTCTTGACCAAGATCATCGATGCCTGTGCTGGGAACAATCATTTCCGCCTCGAACGACATTTCCGAATCATACTGTTCCCCGACTCGGTGAAAGAGACTGCGAATATCCGTTGTATGACCTTCCTCATCGCGCACGGAACGGGCGGCTTCTACCAGAGATTTTTCTGAGAGAGCGCTCAAGAAACAGATGGCGTCGAATAGGTTGGACTTGCCGACACCATTGGCTCCTGCAATACAGGTAAAGGGTCCGAAACGGACATCCGTTTCTACCAGATTTTTGAAGCCGTTGACTTTCAATCGCGTCAGCATAGGGTTCTCTTTCGATACCAGGCAGGAGAGGTTTTAGAAAAGGCCGGTGATCTGGCCTTCGGCATCGACGTCGATGGCTTCGGCAGCGGGGATTTCAGGCAGGCCGGGCATGGTCATGATCTCGCCAGCGAAGGCTACCACAAACCCTGCGCCCGCAGAGGGCTGCAGCGAGCGCACGTTGATCCTGAAATTAGTCGGCGCGCCGCCGCCTTTTGGATCGTCGCTGAACGAATACTGGGTTTTGGCGATGCAGACCCGCAGATGGCCCAGACCGTGCGCCTCCAGCCACCTGCGCTGGCTTTCGGCTTCGGCGGAAAGCGTGACGCCCTCCGCGCCGTAGACTCGTGTTGCAACGGCGTTGAGTTTATCGAGCAGGGACATCTCCGCCGTGTAGTTCGGGGCGAACTGCGCGGGCTGCTCCAGCGCCTCCAGGACGGCTGCGCCGAGTTCACGCCCGCCTTCGCCTCCATGCGCCCAGACATCGCAGAGCGCGACCCGCCAGCCCCGCAGTGCGCAGTGACTGCGGATGACGGCCATTTCGGCCTCGGTATCGGTGTGGAAGCGGTTGATGGCGATCACGAACGGCGCGCCCATCTGCTCCACATTGCGGGCATGCCGGTCGAGGTTGGCCAGGCCGCGCTCCACGGCGCGCACGTTCTCCCCTTCCAGGCGTTTCTTGTTCACCCCGCCGTGCATCTTGAGCGCGCGCACCGTCGCCACCAGCACGACGGCGTCCGGCGGCAGTCCGGCGGATGGGGCGACGATGTCGCAGTACTTCTCGAAGCCCAGATCGGAGCCGAATCCTGCCTCCGTCACCACGATGTCGCCGAGTTTCTGCGCCAGTTTCGTCGCCAGGACGCTGCTGCAGCCGTGGGCGATGTTGCCGAACGGCCCTCCATGCACCAGCGCAGGCGTGCCTTCGAGGGTCTGCACCAGATTGGGCTTCAGGGCGTCGCGCAGGATCGCCGTCATCGCGCCGTTCGCTTTCAAGTCGGCGGCGGTGACCGGTTCGCCTGCCCCGTTCTGCCCAACGACGATGCGGCCCAGACGCTCTTTCAGCTCCAGCAGCGAACTGCTCAGGCAGAGGATCGCCATCACCTCAGAGGCGACGGTGATGCTCGCGCCGCTCTCCCGAGGCACGCCCCCGGTCCGCCCGCCCAGCCCGATGACGATATGGCGCAGCGCCCGGTCGTTCATATCGACTACGCGCCGAAATCCGATGGTATGCGGCACGATGCCCAGTCTGTTGCCCTGATAGAGATGATTGTCCAGCATCGCCGCCAGCAGGTTGTGCGCCGCGCCGATGGCGTGCATATCGCCGGTGAAGTGCAGATTGATGTCCTCCATCGGCAGCACCTGCGCGTATCCTCCTCCGGCCGCTCCCCCCTTCATGCCGAAGACCGGCCCCATGGAAGGCTCGCGTGTGGCAGAGATGGCCTTTTTGCCGAGTTTGCACAGCCCCTGCGTCAGGCCGATGGTAGTGGTGGTCTTGCCTTCACCCGCTGGAGTCGGTGTGATCGCCGTCACCACCACGATCTTCCCGTTCGGGCGCGAATGGTCGCTGAGCAGTCGGTTCAGCGTCGGAAAGGCGATCTTGGCCTTGTTCGAACC
>JAYTGR010000154.1:0-17298 GCA_043733205.1 Chthonomonadaceae bacterium | reverse complement strand
CCTTATGTCCTGCCTTCGCCAGCGCAAGGCAGGCCGCGCTCCCCGTTCCCCCAACTCCCACAACCGCGATTTTCATACGTTCATACCAGGAGACCCCTTGCCTTCAGCCGGGGGAGGAATGGCATCCTCCCGCTCGGTCATTTTCACCCTGCTGTGGAAAGCCCGTTTTGACACTGTTGTACTATCCCTCCTTTTGGGTGGGGTGCGGATTTCGGTAGGAGAATCCGGCCTGATGCCAGTAGGGATAGGCGGCAGGCACGGTACTGGCGGCATCGAGAGCGGCGACCTGATCTGCTGTCAGTTTCCAGCCCACCGCGCCTAAGTTTTGCCGCAGCTGCTCTTCGTTGCGGGCTCCGATGATGACATTGGCGACGGTCGGGCGCTGCAGCAGCCAGTTGAGGGCGATCTGCGGGACTGTTTTGCCTGTCTCTTTCGCCACCTCGTCCAGCGCATCGACTACTTTGAATACGTGCTCATCGGAAACGAGCGGCCCGGCATCGATGACGGTCTGGGAGCGCAGGCGGCTGGCTTCCGGTATCGGCGCGCCGCGTCGGATTTTGCCGGTGAGGCGTCCCCAGCCGAGTGGGCTCCAGACGACAGCGCCGACTCCCTGATCCGCACCCAGCGGCATCAGTTCCCACTCGTAGTCACGCCCGATCAGCGAATAGTAGGCCTGATTCGCGACATAGCGCGGCCACCCATACTTCTCCGAGACCGACAGCGACTTCATGAGATGCCAGCCTGAAAAGTTCGAGCAGCCGATATAACGGATCTTGCCGGCACGCACCATCTCGTCCAAGGTAGAAAGAACCTCTTCAGCGGGTGTGATGCCGTCGAAACCGTGCAGCTGATAGAGGTCGATATAGTCGGTCCCGAGCCGCTTCAGACTCCCCTCGACCGCACGGATCAGATGAAATCGTGAGGAGCCCACATCGTTTGGGCCAGGCCCAGAGCGAAAAGTCCCTTTGGTCGAGATCAGTACCTGATCGCGCCGCCCCTGGATCGCCTGCCCTAGAATCTCTTCCGCCGCTCCACCGGAGTAGACATCGGCGGTATCGAACATGTTGAGACCGGCTTCCAGACAGACATCGACGAGTCGAGTTGCCTCCGTCACATCGGTCTGCCCCCACGCTTTGAAGAAATCCCCGCTGCCCCCAAAAGTGCCTGTGCCCAGACTCAGCGCCGGGACTTTGAGCCCTGATCGGCCCAGTGTTCTAAATTCCATGCTTTTTCTCCTTGATCAAATCCCTGCAGAGGGATAGTATAACGTATTCAGTTCCTATTACGAATGGATACCGCTGCTTGTGCGTGGCGGATTCTTCTCCAGTCGTCGAGTGAGTTGCCAGGCTCCGCCCCAGAGAAGTGCATAGGCGGCGACGACAAACAGAGGAGAAAACTCGCCTACGGAAACGCTGGCCCAATCTGGGGAGGCGAGGCAGTGTGTCATGGTGACAATGTACGCGAGCAGATAGTCCAGCGCTTTGTCGAGTGGCACGGCCAGGATGGGCACGACCGTTCCTAACGCCGCTGCGAGGAAACCGAGAGCGAGAATCGGCAGCACGACCGGCACGATCAATAGATTGGCGATGACACCGACCACTGGAACCGCGTGGAAGTAGTAGGCAGCCAGGGGAAGAGCCCCAATCTGCGCGGCCAGGGCGATGAGGAAGATGTCCAGCAGAAACCTTCTTAAGCTTCCCCAAGGCCCGGCAGGCAGCGCCAATTCCGGAACGGTTTTGCGCAGGTGCTGTGCCAGCGGAGCCAGCACTGCAACGGTGATCACGATACCGAATGAGAGCTGGAATCCGGCATCGAACAGGCTCTGGGGATTGCCTACCAATAGAATCAGCGCGGCCAGTGAGAGGGTATTGGGCAGATACGGTTCGCGTTCCAGCAGAATACCCCCGAGGTAAACCACAGCCATGATCGTGGCCCGGGTCATGGCGACACGCTCGCCTGTCATGGGGATATAGAGCGCCAGACAGAGGAGTGTACAGACGAGGGCGGGCCGGGGCAGCAGGCGCAGCCCCCGAAAAAGACCGATCAGCAGCGCCATCACCAGACCGACGTGCAGACCGGCGGTCGCCAGAATATGTGTGGTGCCGGTTCGTTCGAAATCTTCGCGCAGGCCAGCGGGCAGATTCGCGCGATCCCCCAGCAGAATCCCGCTCAAAACAGCTGCGCGTTCCGGCATAAATCCGGCGCCTGCATGACGCAGAACGGCATGGCGTAAGGCGTATGCCAGGGTCAGAAAAAGGCTGCCGCTCTGTCCCGATTCGGTGACGATATGCCAGTCTTCAGGACGGTTTGCAGAGAGCGTCGCGTGGATTCCATTGTGTGCCAAATAGGTCCGATAGTCGAATCCACCGGGATTGCGTGGGCCAGTGGGCAGTTCCAGTCGTCCATGCACGGAGATTGTATCGCCGTAACGAGGCACATTCAGTGATACGGACGTATCCTGTAATGATTGACGCAGTGTGATACGAACCTCTACATTTCCGCTGACAGGATCTTCTCTGCCTGCCGGAATTGTGAGGGAAGGCAATCGCGCTGCGTGGGTAACTCGCAGGATCAAATGCGCGGCAGACGGCCCCAGATCAGGATCACGCTGTAAGAGTTCGGCATCCGAATTTACGACGCCTGTCAACGTGACAGTGCAGGGAGCCGATGCGGCCACATCGTTTGCCGACATTCGGGTGTGCAGACTGTAGTCCAGACTGCCGACCAGTCCGACAGCCATATAGAGCGCATACGGCAGCCAGAGGGCGCGGCGTGTCAGCAGCAGCATTGCGCTCATGACTGCCAATGCCGCCACGCCGATCCAGACCAGCCACGCCGCCAACGCGGCAGCCAGTATGCCTGCTCCAAATGCCAGTGTAAACGTTACCAGGGGACGAAGCGTCAGCAACCTCTCCTCCAGACCGCCGGTTCGTGGAAATGCACCGGGCGGGTGCAGGAAGATTATAGAGCGGCAGGCGGCCGGAGTCAAGCCCGTCGGCTTGCGGGCTCGGTTTCGGCGCGCACGGCTAACTCAGGCGGCAGAGAGGGCAGATGCGGTAAGGCGTGTTGTGGAGGGCATCGCAGCGCGGGCACACCTTCCAGGAGTGTTCCAGACGCCAGTGGCGCAGACGGGCTTCGTAGGTGATGCGGCGCGCGATACTCTCCCTGGCATGGTCGTCCGTGATCGAGATGAGAGCTTCCAGACTGAGACGGAGGCGGTCTCGTTCGTGCGGCTCCAGGACCAGTGTGGCGAGTTCTGCGTCGGTCGGGTGGTCGGGGTCGGCGGGGGGCTCAGGCGGCGCAATGCCCTGTGCGCGGAAGATGATCTCCGAGATGACCTGTGCGCCGAGCAGGCGATTGAGGCTCTGCAGCAGGCGCGCTTTGTGCAGCATCAGTTCATGCGACCAGACGGAGCTTTTGGTGCGCACGAACAGCACGCCGTCGCGCACCGATTCGGCCTGCGTGGCGGCGGCGGCCTGCGCCCCGACCACACGCGGCCAGTAGGCCAGCGCCAGACTCTCCCGAATCTGCGTGGAGCTGTCCATGCGATTGATGGCGTTTGCCAGCGCCGCCGCGATCGGACTGTTCCGTAAGGCGGGCGGCGTGAACTCAGCCCGGGCTGCCGATGCCGCTTTGCGGTTCTGCCAGGTCGGCCGTTTCTCCGCACTGCGGTTCCGGTCGGACGGGCGTGGATTTGGAGGCTCGGGTTCTTCGACTGACATCAGGGATTACCGTTCCGGCGACGACCCGAAAGGTCGTCGCCTCGTCCAGGATCTCCTTCGGAAAGGAGCGCAGATTGGTGCAGGTCAAAAAGGTCTGGCAGCGCCGGCGCACCCAGCTCAGCAGGTGCCTGCGGCGGGCATCGTCCAGGTCGCTCATCACATCGTCGAGCAGCATCACCGGGGACTCTCCGACATAGTCCTCGATGAGCTGAAACTCCGCGAGTTTCAGCGCCAGAACGACTGTGCGCTGCTGCCCCTGCGAGCCGTAGATGCGGGCATCGCTGCCGTTGATGAGAAAAATCATGTCGTCGCGCTGCGGTCCAAGCAGTGTCGTGCCTCTGCGTGCCTCATCCAGCCCTACCCCCCTCAGTGCTTGGCGAAACGCATTTGCAATCGTCTCCGTGGCGCTGAGGGGCGATTCCGAGCGAGTCTGCGGCAGAGTCGGCGTCTCCGACTCCGCGCTGGACTGCGCCTCTGCCAGATAGCGGTCTTCCGCCGAGGATTCGCGCAGCCGGTCGGGCTCCCCGCAGCGCGGCAGCACGATGCTCGGCAGATAGCGCACTTCCAGGCCCTCTTTGCCGTCGGTCAGTTCGCGATGGATCTGATCGGCCAGAGGCGCCAGCCGCTCGATATAGAACCGCCGTTTTTCAAAGAGCGGCGCGCCGAACTGAATCAGCTGCTCGTTCCAGACATCCAGGCCGACCTCCGCCGACGGCCGGGGCCGCTCCCGCAGATCCCGCAGAAGCCGATTGCGCTGCTCCAGCACCCGCTTGTAGTGGCCCAGATCGTAGACATAGCGCGGACTGATCTGCGAGATCTCGACGTTCAGGTAGTGCCGGCGGGTCGAAGGCTCTCCGGTCACGATCGGCAGATCCAGCGATCCGAAAAATACGGCGTTGAACTGCCCCAGTATATCCACGACCCGGCTGCGTTTCAGGCCGTTGACCCGCACGGCCTTCTTGTCGCTCTGAAATACGGAGACCTGGATCTCGGCATCGCCCTCCCGCTCCCGAGAGACTTCCGCCGTGACGTGCGCCATCTCCGAATCCCGAAAGATCATTTCGGACTCGCGCCCTGCCCGGAAGGAGCGGGTGGTCGCCAGCAGAGAGAGAGCTTCCAGAACATTGCTCTTCCCCTGAGCATTCGCGCCGTGCAGGATGTTCAATCCCTCTCCCGGCGTCAGGTCCAGGGAGTTGTAGTTCCGAAATCCACTCAGTTTCAGTTGGCAGACACGCATAGCGCTTGCAATGCTCCGTTCCTCGGCTCAGTTGGTTCTTCCAGGCATTCAAATCAGAGAAGTTATTAACAGGTTATTAACAATACCAACAGAACGAACGGTCGATTCGAGATCTTCTGTGAATCCGTATCGATTCTACGTTTCGGCTTAGGGCGAGGTTCAAATCGATTCTTTCTTCATCCCCTCTGTCCTCTCATCCCTCTCTTCGGAATTCGAAATGAGGAAACATAATTTGAATTTCAAGAGTCAATCTTTCACGCCCTGGGAATCAAGAATCAAGAGTCTATGATCTATATAAAGAGTCTGTGCTTATGCTTATACGGTGAATAAGACTCATAACTAGGGGGATAGTAGACGGGCGAATCGTATTTTGAAAGCGGCAGAATCGAATTATTCTGCGACCCTGATAGATTCTGCCAGTTGTCGATAACGCAATTGAGTCTACATCCGTCTCAGCTACTAGGGGGATAGTTATTAACAATGGGCCGTCTTCTCTGTTAATAACTCGACTCATAACTGCCCACTTACTAACAGCAAACTGTTGACAGATTCGTTGACGGGCAGTTATGAGTCCCTCTGTTAATAACTTCGCCCCGACTCCGTTGGTATTGTTAATAACTATCCCCCTAGCAGTGAAAAGAGCCTTTTGACGCACAGCTTATGGGCCAAAACCTGTACTTGAAACGCTCCTGAATCGTGTTGTCCCGGTGCCTCCTCTGTTAATAACTTCCTCTGAGCCCTGTATAAGTTTGCGACTCAGAGTTTAACCCATCAGACTCTTAATCAACTGATTCACCAGGGCTTTCAACTCTGGGTCGGCCTGGAGGAGCGTACGGATTCGCTGGCAGGCGTAGACGATGGTCGCATGGTCGCGTCCGCCGAACGCTGCTCCGGTGATAGACGTGTTCAGCTCCGGCATGAGTTCCCGGCAAAGATGCATGGCGACATGGCGTGCCAGAGCGATATCTTTATGGCGCGCCGGGCCTTTGATCTGCATGGAGGTCGTCTGAAACTGCTCGGCGACGGCCTCCACGATCTCATCGATGGTGACCTTACGCACACGAATCGGCTTGCCGATGAAGTACTCGCTCAGCACCCCCTGGGCGACCTCCTGGGTAGGCGCCTGGTTCATGATCGAGCAGTAGGCGATCAGGCGGGTCAGCGCGCCTTCCAGCGTGCGCATGTTGGACTGAATGGCATCGGCGATATAGAGCAGGACATCCTCCGGCACCTCCGCGCCTTCCCTCTCGCGGCACTTTTGCAGAAACGCGATTCGAGTCTCCAGTTCCGGTGCGCTGATGTCGGCGATCAGGCCGCTCTGGAAACGAGAGCGCAGACGCTCGTCCATCGTATTCAGCTCCCGCGGACTGCGGTCGCTGGCGAGCACGATCTGCTTCCCGGTCTGATAGAGCGCGCTGAAGGTATGGAAGAACTCTTCCTTCGTCTGCTCTTTGCCGGCGATGAACTGAATGTCATCGACCAGCCAGACATCGACCGCGCGATACTGACGGCGGAACTCGTCGGCGACGCGCGCTCCCAGCGATGCGACATAGTGCTGCGTGAAAAACTCGCCGGAGACATAGGCCACCCGCATCTTGGGATGTCTGCCGCGGATCGCATGGGCGATAGACTGCAGCAGATGCGATTTGCCGAGGCCGGGGCCGCCGTAGAGGAACAGAGGGTTATAGACATCTCCGGGACGCTCCGCTACGGCGCTCGCACTTGCGAATGCAAGGCGATTCGAGCGCCCGCCTCCCAGAAAGTTCTCGAAGACAAAGCGGTCGTTCAGAGGCATGCAGGGAATGTCCGGCAGATCGTTCGCCCCTCGTTTGCCGTCGGACCTACGCGCGCCGGATTTTGGCGTGGGACGGGACTGTACGGACGGCGTATGCAGGGGTGTTTCGGCACGGGCGGCCACATTAGGCGGGTCGGCTTCTTCATCGGGGTCGGAGTCGAGGGGCAGCGCTGTCTGCGCGGAGGCGGCGGCCGCCGCCGTCTTCCGCGCACTCTCCGCCTGCTGCTCCCGGGAGGAGATGACCAGATGCACCTGCAGTCCCGTAGTATCGAGGTGGAACTCCAGCGCGCTGCGAATCGCGTTCAGGTGGTTGTGTTCCAGACGATCTTTTGCGAACGCACTGCTGACCGCGAGGGTCACGACATTGCTCTCGTAGCTCAAGGGCTGGATCGGCACGATGAAGCCCTGAAACATGGACGTGCTGACTTTGGAGGCAAGAAGATGCAGCGACAGTTTCCACGCGAGACGCAGCGTGGCTGAGCGGTCTTCCTCTCCGAATTCGAGCTGTCCGCTCACCCTGGCCTCCCGATCTACGTCCGCTTGTCCGGTCATTCCGGAACGCGGCTCTCGCTGCGCATGCCTGTCTTGTCCGGCGCATCGACCGTCGAACCGGGCTGATTATAGCAAATATCCTCCTGCTTCCGCAAGGGCGATTTGGCTCTCGAACGCGACTCTCCCTGAGATTTTTTTGTGCGTGCCGTGCTGTCGTGAGAAGGAGTTCTCCTGCGCTGACGCGAATCACAGAAACATGTCGTACCGATGTCTTTTGCGGCCTGCAAAGAGGCTGTGCCTGTCAGAATCGGCGGCGTCAAAAAAGGAGAAAAGAACCCATGTCCCTGCACCATAATCGGATCGGATCGTTTGCCGGACGGGCGGGCGGAGCCCCCCTGATAGCGGCAGCGGGGCTGGCGGCCCTGCTGACGGCCTGCACACCGGCCTCCTGTCGGGCGGAAGAAGCGCTTTCGAATGCGCCTGTTTCGACGGATGTGTTTGCGCGCGCCGTACCGCTCATGGTGACGGCTACGGAAAGCAAAGGCGGCCAGCTGGGGCTTATTCCCAAGCCGTTTCCGCTCCATCTGCGTCTGGGACTGATGCTGTCCCCGCGCACCAAGTTCGACGGAGGCCTCGATGCGACGCTGGGACGCGGCATCCTGCCGAGCCTCTCGACTCGTGTGGATGTGGATGCGATCGTCTCCGCCAACTTCCATGGCATCTCGACCCTGGTGCCGGCCACACTGGATCAGGTCTATTCCAAGGGACTGCTCGGCGGCAATCGCCTCTATTTTGGAGCGGGTGTCGGACCGTATTTCTCGGAGAAGACGCGTTTTGGGGGCAAACTGTTTATCGGCGCGGATCTGGCGGTGCGCATCGGAGTCGAGGGCGCCGTCCACTTCGCGGGTTCCGGCGTTCCGCTTCTGACGCTGCAGGCGCGCGTCGGACTGTAGTATGGCATATCCTCATGGCAAAATCCGGCCCGGCGCAGAGACAAAATCTCTGCGCCGGGCCGCTGGCTGATATGCGAATCGAGAGAGGTGCGAGCCGAATGCCGGCGCGGTGCGGTTCAGATTACTTGTTGTCTTTGTCGCCGCGATCTTTGAAGACGAAGCTGATCGCGCCGCTGAGAATGCCCATCGCGACCGAGCCAATCAGCGCCGGCAGCGGCCCCTGTACGCTGTAGCCGGGAACCACGCCGCTGCCTGCCACCCAGAAGAACAGGATGTTCAGCGCAAATCCGAGCAGCCCGAACGTCAGGCAGTTGATAGGCCAGGCGAAGAACATGATGATCGGACGAAGGACCGCATTGGCCAGCGCCAGCCCGACGACGACGATCATCAGCGATAGATAATGCACTCCATCGAAACGAATGCCCGGTACAAACAGGGTCACCGCAAAAAGGGCCGCGATGTTGGCGATCCAGCGCACAATCCCGTTCTTCACTTCTTTTTCCTTCCCTGTATGCAGGGCCTCAAAGCGCTTTTCAAGAAGACAGATGTAGCACGAAGCGCTCGATGGCCCGCGCCACCCCGTCCTTTTGGAAGCTGGATGTCACATAGTCGGCTGCCGCGCACACTTCAGGCAGAGAGTTTCCCATAGCCACACCGACTCCTGCCCAGCGCAGCATCTCGATATCGTTGAGGTGGTCGCCGACCGCCATCGTCTCCTCCTGCTTCACGCCTAAGTGCCTGGCAATATATTCGATCCCGACCTGTTTGCTGATTCCGGGTACATAGATCTCGATGCCCCAGTTCCATTCCGATCCGGAGCGGACGATGCTGACCGCACCGGCCAGCCGTGTCTGCAGCTGTTCCGCCAGGGGGCGGATGCGCTCTGGCGGGCCGAAAGCGCTGACGGAGACGGGCTCGAAGGGCAGCTCCTCCAGAATGCGGGCATAGGGCTGGTAACGCGGCACATCCGCCCAGCGGCCCACCGGCTTCTCCGGATGATAAAGCACCCGCGCCCCCTCCCTCCCCGGTATGTCCGAGTCCTCGAACACATAGGGCTCCGAGCCGACCGCGACGATGGCGCGCACCACCTCCAGCGCCAGGGGAACCGGCATCAGGTGTCGGTAGAGGATCTCGCTGCCTGCATGGGCTGCTACGCTGCCGTTGGAGGCCACGAGATAGCCGTACGGTTTGCCCAGCGCCTCCAGGATGGGCAGCGCGCGAAAGCGGGTCCGGCCCGTGCAGAGAACGACATGACAGCCCTGCGCCTGCGCTGCAGCCACCGACGCCGCCACACCGGGCGAGACGCTCTCGGCCATGCCGACGAGCGTGCCATCGATATCCAGAAACAGCGCGCGGATCTGCGGCCCACCTAAAACCTGCTTTTCCATGTATAGATTATACCTTCTGCAGGTTCGTCGGGTTTCACCGCTCGGTTACGGGCGGTATGAGAAGGAAATCGCCCGGACGGAGGGCAAATACCTGTGGTGCAGCTCCTATAGAACAAGAGGCTTTGCGGTGAGAAAGACAGCAGTATGATCGACAACTTTTTTGCAATCGACTACCAGGTCCACTCTTTTCGTTCGCATGACGGCAAATCCAGCATTCAGGCGCAGTGTACCCGGGCGGTCGAGGTGGGTCTGGATGAGATCGGCTTTTCGGAACATAAAGATTTCGATCCCGAAGATCCGGTCGTGGACTACTTCGACTACGACGCCTATCTCGGCGAGATAGAGGCGGCGCAGCGGGAGTGGGGAACGCGCCTGAAGATTCGGATGGGCGTGGAGATCGACTATCAGCGCTGGTTCGAGGACAAGATCGCCGCTTATCTCGCCGCACACTCCTTCGATTTCGTTATCGGCAGCGTCCATCATATCGACCGGGTGATGCTCATGACGCCGGAATACAATCGCTCCCGAACCGCGCAGACCGCCTATCAGGACTACTTTCGGGCCATAACCGATTCGGTGCAGTGCGGCCTGTTCGACATTTTGGGGCATCTGGAGTATGCCAATCGACGGGGACTGGCTGCCTGGGGGCCATACCGAACAGAAGACTATTGGGAGGAGCTGACCGCGCTGATGGGCCTGGTCATCGCGCAGGGTCTGACGTTTGAGATCAATACTGCCGGACTGCATCAGAATCTGGGCATCACCTATCCCGTGGCGGACACGGTCGCCCTCTATGCCGAACAGGGCGGCAGGCTCCTTTCGATCGGCTCGGACGCCCATCACCCAGACCAGCTGGCACACGCCTATGCGGAAGCCGCGCGCCTTGCACTTTCGCATGGCCTGACCCACGTCTCCATCTGGGACCAGCGGCAGCCTGCCCTCGTGCCGCTGAAAGCAGGATAAGCAGCTATGCCCACGCCAGAGAGGTGTGACGTCGTGCTGCCTGCTGGAGGACGTATCACGGGAGATTTCGCGCAGCAGGCAGGCACGGAGATCAAGGCGCTGATCCTATTCGACGAGGAGACGATTCTGCGGCGCACAATCCAAGCTCTGCGCGCTTCAGGACGCGTGGGACGCATCGCGGTGATCGGGCCGGAGGAGGTTCTGGCGGAAGCCAAAGAGAGCGGCGCGGACCTGATGCTGCCGGAAGGCAGGACAGGGCCGGACAACATCTATCGCGGTCTCGACGGACTGCCGGATGTCACCCCGCACCTGCTCATCGTAACCGGCGACATGCCGTTTCTGACCCCGGAAGCGGTGCGCGATTTCCTGGCGCTCTGCCCGGACGAAGGAGAGATCTGTATTCCCCTCGCAGAGCGCAGCGCGTTCGAGCTTCGGTATCCCGATCTAATTCGTACCGATACCCGACTGCAGGATGGCTATTTTCGCCTCGGAGGCATTTTCCGGGCAGAGGCTGCCACTCTCAGGCGTATTCGACCGCACCTGGAGCAGATGTTCGCCGCCCGTAAAAACAATTTACAGATGGCACGGCTGATCGGGATTCCCTTTATCGTACGCTATCTGCTGCGTCGGCTCACCGTAGACCAGATTGTCGCACGCGCCAGCGATATTCTGCAGTGCGGCGGAGCTGCCGTCCGCCATGTTCCCCCCGAACTTGCCTTCGACATCGACATCCCTGAAGAACTCTCTTATGCCCGCCAGCTTGGTCGGCGATGAGAACTCATCTCTTGCCGTCTAGTGGAGAATCGGTCTCTGTCTTCTGCGCGGTATAGTGGGCCAACTGCCTGTCGTCCGGCATGTCGACGATCGCGTGTGCCCATTTTTAACAGACGTGTTTCTGACGAAAAAAGAGTGAGACAGAGCGGTCATATTAAGAGGAGGTTAAATTTTCGTGAGGTACAGACAGTTCGGGCGTCAGACATGCAAGAATTAGGAGAGTATAACACAAACCCGCTTCAGGAGTTAAAGGGGACGATCCGCATGAATCGCAATATGTTTTTTCTGTCGGCTCTGGCTCTGCTTGCCGTTCCGCAGAGGAGAACGGCGCAGGCACAGACGCCTCCGCCTTACCTGCACGCGCCTTCGGTGACGAGCTACGCCACGCACAATCCGGACGGCCTCACCATTCTGCCGACAGGCCGCTATATTCAGCCGGTCGGCAGGCATCTGCCGCTGGCCCGGTGGCCGCATGGGATGGTCCTCAGCCCGGACGGCAGAACCGCTTTCGTCGCCAGTGAAGGCGTCGGACAGTTCATCACCGACTGGAACAGTCCGCAGCCGACCGTCACCACCTTCTCACCCGAACAGGCCAAGCGGCGCTCCAACGCGGGCGGCGCGGTCTTCTCGCCCGACGGCAGGACTCTCTACTGGAGCAGCGGCGAGAGTGGCGAGATCCATATCGTGAATGTCGGCGATCATACCGTGACCGGCAGTATCGCGCTCAATGCCGAGGTCGGAGGCCGCAAGTTCGAGGACAGCTTTGCGATGGACATTCAGTCCAGTCCGGACGGATCCATCCTCTATGTCGCGGATGTGACCAACTTTCGGGTCATCACGGTGGATACGGCGCAGGCCAGAGTCGTCGGATCCGTCGATGTCGGGCGCTATCCCTATGCGCTGGCCGTCGCCGGGAAGCGGGTCTATGTCGCCAACATCGGTGTGTTCGCCTACAGCGCGATCCCGAAGCCGACGCTGCCCGCGGTCTCCGGCGAGACGATCGATCCGCGCGGCCTGACATTCCCGCCGTTCGCGTTCCCGAGCAAAGAGGCGCGTGACGGCGTCGAGAGGGAAGGCCGTAAGGTGCCTGGCCTGGGCGATCCCAACGTGCCGGAGGCGTTTTCGGTCTGGGGCGTCGATGTCGCCGATCCGGCCGCGCCGAAGGTGGTCGATCGCATCAAGACCGGCCTGCTGATCGGAGCGCCCGCCGACAACGGCAAAACGGTCGGCGGCAGCGCCCCCAATTTCGTCGCCGTGCATGGCAACGATCTCTATGTCTCCAACGGCAACAACGACACCATCGAACGGATCGACCTGACCACCGGTAAGATCGTCCACCGGACTCGCATTCAGCCCTCCCCGCTGGTCGCGAAGCTGCGCGGGGTCGGGCCGTCCGGCATGACGGTCTCTGTGGACGGCAGCCGCGTCTATATTGCCGAATCGGGCATCAACGCCATCGGCGTTCTCGATACGCGCACCGGCAGAATGATCGGCCACATCCCGACCGCCTGGTATCCCTACCGGGTCGCCCTCACGCCCGATGGCAGACAGCTGCTCTGCATCTGTTTCCGGGGTTTTGGGAACGGCCCCAACGCCGGCAAAAACATTCCGAAGAGCCGCTTCCTCGGTCTGCGCGGCGTGTTCTCGGCGCTCAGCACCCCGACCGACGCCGAACTCGGTCCGATGACCCGGAACGTTCTCACCTACAACGGCATCGCCGACCGGTCCGCCGACCGGGCGAAGATGACGAACACCGTCGTTGCCGCCATCCCCGGCAAGCCGTCCGAACAGATCAAATACGTGGTCTTCGTCACCAAAGAGAACCACACCTACGATGCGATCTTCGACCATGTGCCCGGCGCCAACGACGATCCCTCGCTCCTGCGCTGGGGCTGTCATCAGACCATCGCCGCGCCCGGTCAGCCGACGCTCACCGATGCCGCCGTGATGACCAACCACAACGCCCTGGCCAAGCAGTTCACCATCAGCGACAACTTCTATATGGAACCGGAAGCGTCGGGCGTCGGGCATCGCTGGCTGGTCGGCGTGCAGCCCGACAACTTCTGCCAGATGCTCTACACCCTCGGCTGGAGTTTCAAACTCAACAGCACGGCCCCCGGCCGCCGCGCCGCCTTCGGCTCCAACGGCTCGATCACTCCCGAAGACTATCCGGAAGCGGGCTCGATGTGGGAGCATCTCGCCCACTTCTCCGTCCCTTTCCGCAACTACGGCGAAGGCTTCGAGTTCGCCGATGTGCATGAAGACGAGGACGAGCGCCGCACCGGCGCCCGCGAAGTCATCAACATGCCGATGTCGAAAGTGCTCTACGACCGCACCTGCCGGGAGTATCCCCTCTTCAATATGAGCATCCCCGACCAGTACCGCGCCTACTGGTTCGAGCAGGACTTCACCCGTCTCTTCCTGACCGGGAATCGATCTGCCGCCCGAACGACATCCCGCGCACCGGAGCCCAGAGGCAGGAAGCAGACCGCCAAAACGACGATGCCGTCTTTCGTGAACATCGCCATCTGCAGCGATCACGGCACCGGTCCCAACGCGGCCAAAGGCTATCCCTACGTCGCCTCCTGGATGGCCGACAACGATCTCGCGCTCGGCCGCATCGTCGATTTCCTCTCCCACACGCCCTACTGGAAAAACATGGCGATCTTCGTCACGCAGGACGACGCGGGCGGCGAGCCCGACCATGTGGATGCGCAGCGCAGCGTTCTGCTCTGCATCAGTCCCTGGGCCAAGCGCGCCTACGTATCGCACCGCCAGACCACCATCATCAGCATGCACCGCACCCTCTACGAGATCATGGGCCTGCCGCCGCTCAACATGTTCGACGCGCTCGCCAACGACTTCTCCGACTGCTTCACGGACAAGCCCGACTTCCGCCCCTACAATGCCGTCTCCGTAGATCCGCGTATCTTCGACCCCGAAAAGGCCAAAGATCCCACCGATCCCGAATACAAGAAAGCCCGCCAGACCACCTCCGTCCTCCGCGACGATCCCGACGAAGAGGACCGCGTCCTCCACAGCGGCGGCAAGTAAGAAGAGAAATTTCGACCAAAACAGCCAGTCATAGATTTTATGACTGGCTGTTTTTAGTCCGTTCTTTCTTGGCTATGCGCCGTAGATGTCCATGATCCGGCCGAGGAGTTTGCGGGACTCGGCTTCTGGGCGCTGGAAGGAGTTGCGGCCGATAATGGAGCCGTAGCCACCACCGTCCTGGACGCCCTGCACCTCTTCCAGCAGCTTCTCGTCGCTCTCGAAGGCGCCGCCGGAGAAGATCACGATCCGCCGCCCGTTGAAGCAGCACTGCACCACATGTTCGATCCGCTCCGCCAGTGTGGCGATGGGAATCTTCTGCGCCTCATAGACCTTGCGCGCCTCCTCCTGCTCGATGTATGCGGTCGGGATCTTCACTTTGACGATGTGTGCGCCCAGCTGCGCAGCGATATGCGCCGCATAGCCGCAGACGTCGATGGCGGTCTCGCCCTCCTTGCTGAGCTGCGAACCCCGCGGATAGGACCAGATGATGACGGCCAGACCGTGCCGTTTGGCTTCGGCCGCATAGGCGCGGATCTGCTCGTACATCTCCATGCGGTGTTCGGAGCCGGGATAGATCGTGAACCCGATGCCCACGCAGCCCAGGCGCAGCGCATCGGCGACACTGCCTGTCAAGGCCTGGTTGGGATCTTTTTCGTTCATCAGCACATCGTGGTCGTTGGCTTTGAGGATCAGCGGGATCTCTCCGGCGAACTCGCGCGCGCCCGCCTCCAGAAAGCCGAGCGGGGCGGCATAGGCGCTGCATCCGGCTTCGATCGCCAGCTCGAAATGGTAGCGCGGATCGTAGGCAGGCGGATTCGGCGCAAAGCTGCGCCCCGGACCATGCTCGAAGCCCTGATCCACCGGCAGAATCACCAGTTTGCCGGTGCCTGCCAATCGGCCATGATTCAGTAGGCGGGCCAGATTCGTTAGTGTTCCCGGACTGTCGCTGCCGTAGTTGTCCAGTATTTCACGTACTCGCGGTGTCATTGTTGTGCTCCTTCGCCGTTCCAGCTCCCAAAAGAGAGTGCAGAAACCTCTGTTTGAAATCGCCTTGAAGAGGGACGTTGAACGCGCGCTCCTCGTATAGAGTGTATAACGCACTGAACCGCCTATGAGTTCGTGAGGGGAGAGGCCGATGCGAGCAGAGCGCACACCACTGGAGCCAGGGCAAGAGTCGGTTTGGGACTATCCCCGCCCGCCCCGTGTCGAAGAGACACACCGTCATATCCAGATCATTTTCAACGGCGTCGTCATCGCGGACACCCGGCGCGCCTGGCGTGTCCTGGAGACCAGTCATCCGCCGGTCTACTATCTGCCACTGGAAGACGTCCAGACACAGTACCTGACCCGTACCTCTGACAGCTCCTACTGTGAGTGGAAAGGGTCTGCTGGATACTATACGCTTACCGTCGGCGACCGCACTGTTCCCAACGCCGCCTGGTTCTATCCGAATCCTACGCCCAGCTTCGCCCCCATTCGCGGCTGTATCGCGTTCTATCCCAGCAAAATGGATGTCTGCACGGCAGATGGAGAGGTCGTGCAGGCGCAGCCCGGCGATTTCTATGGCGGCTGGATCACCAGGGAGATCATCGGTCCCTTCAAAGGCGCTCCAGGCACCTGGGGCTGGTGACATCCCACTGCACAGCATCCGTCCTTATCATGAAAGAAAGTTTTATCATGAATCTGCGGTCGTTCAGGAAGAACCCGCTCTGCCGGGTCACGATAGGGCTGGCGCTGATAGGGATGCTGTGGGGTATGGCGGCAGGTCGGGCGGCAGCAGACGAAGCGCAGAGCGTGACCGTCCCTCTCATTCAGCGGGGAGTGCATCTTTACGTCGAGGCCGTAGTGGATGACAAACCGGCGCTGTTTGTACTGGATACCGGAGCAGGGGCGAACATATTAACGCCCCAGGCGGCGAAGCGGCTGGACCTGATGGCGGAAAAAGCACAGATAGACGTCCAGGGAGCGGGAGGCAATGCCTCTCCGGCGTCTGCGGTGAAAATTGGGAAACTGAGCGTGGGAGAGGCGGCGCTCACCGCGCAAACCGCTTATGTGATCCCTCTGCCCGATGTGCTGGTGTGTGACGGCCTGCTCGGCACTCCCTTCTTCCAGGCCTGGATCGTGCAGTTCGACTACGCTCACCTGCGTCTGACCCTGACCCCCCGCGCCGCCTTCCAGCCCCCGGCGGACGCCACGGCGGTTCCAATCCGTTTCTATAATAATATCCCTGCGCTGGATGCGACTGTCGATGGAATCAAAGGCCGGTTCAAGATCGATACTGGGGCGGGAGATGCGGTCACTCTGTTCGGCCCGTTTGTCGAACAGCACCATCTGCGCGGCAGGTACATGCCCTCGCTGCAGACCGTAACCGGCCGCGGGATCGGCGGCCTGCTCTATGGAGATCTGGTGCGTGTGCCGGAGTTCGGTATCGGCCCCTTTCACTTTACGCGCGTCACGGCGGAACTCTCCCGGCAGACGGCGGGCGCCTTCGCGGGCACAGAGAGCGCAGGCAACCTGGGCGGCGAGATCTGGCGGCGGTTCACACTCATCCTCGACTATCCGGAGAGTAAAATCTTCCTGATTCCGAATGCCTCTTTCGACGCGCCTTTCCTCGCAAACCGCTCCGGCGTTGCCCTCGATTCCGACCAGGGGATGACGCTGATCCGGGCGGTGATCCCCGGCAGCCCCGCCACAGAGGCAGGTGTCCACGCAGGCGACATCGTGCTGGCGATCGACGGGACGTCGATCTACCGCATCGCAGGCTGGAAGGTGCGCGACATCCTCCGGGGCGAGCCCGGAACTAAGATTGTGCTGCGCCTGCGTGCCCCGGACAAAACGGAACGCGACGCAACGTTGACCCTCCGCGACCTGCTCTAACGGTCGCGCCAGGAGAGCTGGACGGCAAATCACCCCTGCCGAC